>DATJGC010000107.1:0-11396 GCA_035495345.1 Chitinophagaceae bacterium
CAATGACGTCCCTACAATAAAACCTAACGGCCGCGCAGCCGAAGCCCCGGCCGGCTTAAGAATGCTCTATAAAGATATCCGGCAAAAGTTTTTTACTTTTTACTCATCGGTGTCCGGTTAAATTAATTTGATTTCCTTAAAGGGTATTGTGGTAAAAGCTTTGAGCGATTTGAAGCAGCAGGGGGCTCACGTAAACACAAGTTGACACCAGTGCGCCCTGTAGATGCCTCGTTTTCCGTGAGCTTTGCACAGTTGCCTGGTTATGCAATGGCTGAAATGCGTACTGATGCTCAGTTACAGGGTTAAAGGAAAACGCAGCATCGAAAGGCGCACGAGCGCCCGCCCGGCCTGAGGGCATCCAAGGAAAGGTGATTGCACATTTTACCGGACAAGAGTGATTTTTACTTTTGAATTTTGAATTTATTTGAGCATACTCAACGCAGTTTCCCACGCAGGTTTCTGTGCGGCAAAACTGCTGGTCAGCGCCTCGGGTTTTAAACCGCCGGATAAACTTTTTAAAAGACCACCGGCAGCCGACATCGTTTTCACCGTGCTGGCCGCATTGATAATGCTGTTAACATCAAAACCGGTTTTAAACATACTGGGTTTTATACCGCCAGCCAGTGAGGCCACGCTGGAAGCCATACTGGCCGCGTCTGCCACCTTTGCTGCCTTGGCCAGCCAGCCGGCTTTTTGTCCGGCAAAGGAACTTAGCAGTGAAGTTGTTTTAATGGCATTGCCAAATTGGGTTAATAGCTTGCCAGCATTGGCGCCGGTAGAAGCAGCGGCATCCGCCTTCGCCTTATTAATATCGGGCAGTTGTGCGTGAAGTACAAGTACTGCCAGTGAGAGCATCCATACGCTGAAGATTTTTTTCATAAAAAGTTTTTTTGATACCTAAATTTATGCCTTTTACGTCAGGCATTTGCGCACCCGTCTGTCATTAACAGTCGCCACAATTATTTTTTTTCAACAGCGCCGCATTTGATCATCTTCTTTACAAAAAAATGAGCCAATAAATAAACAGCCAGTTCTGTACATTTTTTTATTTTTACCGGATGGATAAACCCAGTACTTATTGCCAGGCCGTATTAGTAATGCCCCCCGACAGTGTGCACATTGCATACCATAATACAGAATATGGTTTTCCGATTGAAGACGACAACCTCTTGTTTGCAAGACTGGTGCTGGAGATAAACCAGGCGGGTCTTAGCTGGACAACCATCCTTAATAAAAAGGATAATTTCTTTGCAGCCTACGACCAGTTTGATATAAAGAAGGTAGCACGTTACAGTGATAAAAAAATTGCTTCCCTGCTGCAAGATGCAGGCATTATCCGCAACCGCCTTAAAGTACAGGCCGCCGTGCACAATGCACAATGCATACTGCAACTGCAAAAAGAAAATGGGTCGTTTAAGGCCTGGCTAGACAGGCATCATCCCAAAACAAAGGAAGAATGGGTGAACTTATTTAAAGCTACTTTTCGCTTTACCGGTGGTGAAATTGTAAATGAATTTTTAATGAGTACGGGCTACCTGCCAGGTGCGCATTACCCCGGCTGCCCCGTGTACAAAAAAGTACTGAAGCAAAAACCAAAATGGTCTGATGCCGCAAAAAAATAAGCGCCAACGCCGGCTGTTGGGGCTCTTCATTTTTCTCCTTGGCCTGCTTATAATTCACCTAATGTACATCAGCATCGATGGCTTGCAGGATTACCATGGTAAAGCAGGCGTGGCCATCATTCTCGGCAATCATGTAAACGGTGATGGAACACTATCGCCCTGGCTGCAGGGCAGGGTAGACAAGGCCATTGCATTGTACCGTGCCGGCCAGGTGGAGCATATTTTTGCCAGCGGTGGTATTGGTACAAAAGAAGACAATTATTATCCCGAAGCTGATGCCATGAAAAATTACATGCTGGCGAAGGGCATACCTGCAGCGGCTATTACGGCGGATAACAAGGGACAGAATACTTACCTCACTGCGGTAAATTTTATTGCCTGGAACGCTTCACATCACTACAGCAACGCCATTGCCGTATCTCAATTCTATCATATCACCCGCATTAAATACATCCTGCATAAAAAAGGCTTTGCCCGTGTATACAGTGCTTCTTCAGACAGGTTTCATTTGTCTGACCTGGTAGGCCTGCTGCGCGAAGTGCCGGCGCTGTATAAGTATATGCTCAAGTACTAGTTGGTGCTATGTTCTTCTCACTGACGATTCCTGCACATCCAGCGTGGTCTTTAATTTGATGGTGGTGTATTTTTCTTCGGCCTTTTTGCTTTCTATAAGTTCAATTAACAGCTCGGCAGCATTTTGCCCGATGGAAAATGTGGGCTGGCCCACAGTGGTAAGCGCCGGGCTCAGGTATCTGCTCAACGGGTTGTCGGCAAAACCGGCCAGCGCCATGTCTGCGGGCACTTTCAGGTTAAGTTCTTTCAGCACCTTTACACTGGCCATCGACAAACGTTCTACAGAAGAGAAAATGGCATTGGGCCGGTGTTTGCCCAGCAAAAGTTTTCTTACTTCGGATTTCATATTGCCCTCATCAAAATCGCAATACACAATCCATTCTTTTCTTACGGGTATGCGGTGCACCTTCAGCGCATCCAGGTAACCATTCAGCCGGTTTTGCGTGAGGGTAAGTTGTTTTGCAATGGTAAGGTGGGCGATGTTTTTATAACCCTGTTCTATGAGGTGGCTGGTGGCATCAAAAGCACCTTTGTAATCATCTACCACTACCTTATGCGTCTGTAGTTCATCACTCACACGGTCGAACATCACCACCGGTATGCCCTTGGCAATCATTTCATGAAGATGATCTACATTGCTGGTCTCGTTAGAAATGGTGATCAGCATTCCGTCTACCCTGCGTGATGCCAGCAGCCGCGTATTAATGATTTCCAGGTCTATCTTCTCATGACTTTGCGCAATCAGCACATTGTAGCCCATTTTAAAGGCAACATCTTCAATGCCTGCAATGACGGCGGAGCAGTAGTTATTCGCTATTTCCTGCACAATAACGCCGATGGCCCTCGTCTTTTTATCGCGCAAAGAAAGCGCAATAGGGTTGGGACTGTACTGCAATTCTTCCGCTACGGAAAGCACCAGCCTGCGGGTTTCATCACTGATGTCTGCACTGCCACGCAATGCCCGGGAGACGGTAGACACAGAGATCTTTAACCGCCGGGCAATATCTTTAATAGTGGCCTGGTGAGGTCCAATCATGTACAAAAACAATTTATATACTCAAACAATACAAGGGCGGCTTGCTCAGCATTTGCCAGCCTTGCTGTTACCCGCTGCATGGTACAACTTTTTGCACAAATGCGCGGTTTGGATTAAGTAAATTAAAAAATAATGAAAAAATAGCCAATATAAGCGGTTTTGGTTCTATGCAAACGTTGCCGGTAACGAGTTCGGCCCGCTTACTTTGCGTTGCTGTATAGTTCTTGTTGGTTGAAAGTAGACATTTGCATACTTTTAATAAGCCATACAAAAAGTATTGTTTTTCTGACGATTAATTCCTGCTGCTGCATATGAAAAAAGAAAGCTCCTTCTTTTATTACCCGCCTATTGGAGTTCACACGCCTTACAGAAAATTATATATTGTAGTTAAACGCCGCTTCTTTGCTGCGCAGCATGCAACCGTTTACAATGCATGCAATAGTTCATTGCCCTGCAGTAGTTCAATCTTAAAATGCCAGGCCCTATGATTCGTATTTCCCTAGCTGCCGTTCTGCTGCTGCTTGTCTTTGCTGCCTGCGCACCTGCCAGGCAATCGGCCGGAAGCAATGCCCAGGCCATTAACTGGAAAAAAGTGCATGTGCTGGTATACACCAAAAACGGAAAGGGCTACGTACACCAGAATATCGGTGCTGCCAACACGGCCATTCAACAGCTGGCCGCGCAATATGGCTTTACGGCCACCGTGTCTGATAACCCGCAGGATTTTACAGAGAAGAACCTGCAACAATACGATGCCCTCATTTTCAACAATACCAATAATGACGTCTTTGATTCTGAAAACCAGAAACTGGCATTGATGCGCTATGTGCAGGCCGGTGGTGGTTTTGTGGGTCTTCATTCTGCTACCGGAACCGAAAGAAACTGGCCCTGGTTTAAACGCCTGATTGGCGCCAGCTTTCAGCGCCACGCCCGGCACCAGCCATTTACAGAAATTGTAATCGATAACAGCCATCCTTCTACCAGTGCGCTTCCAACGCAATGGCCGCAGGATGATGAATGCTATTTCTTCAAAGAAGTAAACCCTGATTTGCACGTGCTGCTGGCCCATGATTTAAGTACACTGCTGGATGACAAAGACAAGCCGGATTTCTATGGTGCCTCTTCTCCCGCTGCCTGGTGCCACCAGTTTGATGGAGGCAGGCAATGGTACACCTCCCTGGGCCATGACAGCGCCACTTATTTTAAACCCGTTTTTCAGCAACATATTCTCGGTGGTATTCAATGGGTCATCGGTAAGCAACAAGGCTTAGATTATACAAAGGCGCATGCACAGTCGTCCGCAGACCGGCTGCCGTATTAAACCAGATTGTCCATTTTAACGCAGATACAATGAGTAAAAGGAAAGTAAAATCATCGTCCAGTTCCCGCAGGGATTTTTTAAAGAAAAGCATTACCGGCACGCTTGGTGCAACGGCCATGGCCGGCTTTCCCAGCATTGTACCCGCCAGTGTATTTGGGCAGTATGCGCCCAGTAAGCGTGTGAACATTGGCGTTATAGGCACGGGGCGTATCGGTCGTGAGTGGGACATGCCGGGCACCATCAAGTTCGACCAGGCCCGTATGCTGGCCGTTTGCGACCTCGACAAGAACCGTGTACAAAGCGCACAGAAATGGGTAAATGATTATTACGCCAAAAAAAACAATGGCAGTTATACCGGCACAAAGACCTATGAACATTATGAAGACCTGCTGGCCGATAAAGATATTGACGCGGTTATCATTTCCACGCCAGACCACTGGCACGTGATACCCGCCATTCATGCAGTGCGTGCCGGCAAAGATGTCTACATGGAAAAGCCTGCATCACTCAGCATCAGCGAAGGCAGAACACTCAGCGATGAGTCCAATAAGGCGGGTCGTATTTTTCAGATTGGCAGCCAGCAACGCTCCATGCCGCAGTTTAAAAAAGCCTGTGAACTTGTGCGCAACGGTAGAATTGGTAAGCTGCATACAATTTATGTTGGACTGCCTGTAGATGATCCAAAACAAAGTACCGTAGAAAAAGAAATGCCGGTGCCCGCCAATTTAAATTATGAAAAATGGCTGGGCTCTACACCCTATGTGCCTTATACTGAAAAGCTGGTGCATCCGCAAGACGGAAGCTTTACAAGACCCGGTTGGTTGCGTTGCGCACAGTTTGGCGCCGGCATGATAACAGGCTGGGGCGCGCACCATTTTGATATTGCCAACTGGGGCATGGGCACAGAATATACCGGGCCCATTGAAATATCAGGTACGGCCGACTGGCCCGCTGAAGAAGCACTCTGGGATGTGCATGGCAATTTTAAAACAGAAACGCTTTTCGCCAATGGCGTAAAAGTGCTGGCCAGCAATGAATATCCCAACGGCGTTAAATTTATGGGTTCCGATGGGTGGATATTTGTTACCCGCGGCAATTACTCGGTAACTGCTTCTGACCCGGTAGCCAAGGGTGCCAACAGCAAGGCGCTGGATGCCAGCGATCCAAAAATTCTTACTTCCGTTATTGGTCCGGATGAAATTCACCTCATAGACAGCGCAGAACACCATGAGAACTGGCTGAACAGCATCATTACCCGCCAGCCCAATATAGCACCAATTGAAGTAGGGCACCGTGCCTGCACCGTTTGCCTGCTCAACCACACGGTCATGAAATTGAAAAGAAAAGTATACTGGGATCCTATCAACGAAAGATTTAAAAACGATGATGAAGCAAACGCCATGCTCACCCGCAGCCAGCGCTGGCCCTACCAGATCAACAAAGAATTTAATGTAGCTACCAGGCTTTGAGTGAGAAAATAACATAGAACGAAATGTATGCAGCATCGGGCATGCATCTGACAAACAAATCTTACGCACAGGCATCGTACAAATAGTAATTATATTATGACCAGGATCTTCCCGCTTTATTTTATTCCGTTTGCCATGCTGTTAACCTTAACTGCTATAAGCTGCCAAAGCCCCGTGGCTGAGAACAGCAAAGCAGAGGAGGCAAAAGACAGTGCTTTTGTGCGCTTGATCACCGCCGACCCCGGCCATTTCCATGCAGCACTGGTGCAGAAATCAATGTATGAGGGAATAGACTCTGTAGTGTATGTGTATGCACCCGAAGGGCCGGAACTGCAGGCACACCTGGCGCTGGTGAAGCAATACAATGACCGTGCAGAGCAACCCACCCACTGGAAAGAACAGGTTTACACCGGCAGTGATTTTTTTGAAAAACTACTGGCAGAAAAAAAAGGCAACGTGCTGGTGCTCGCGGGCAATAACCTTCGTAAAACGCAATACATTACCAGAGCCATTGATGCAGGTATTCATGTGCTGGCAGATAAACCCATGGCTATCACCCCGGCTAATTTTACTGCGCTTGAAAAAGATTTCGCTACTGCTGCAGAAAAAAAATTATTGCTCTATGATATCATGACAGAGCGTTCTGAGATCACCAATATCTTACTAAAAGAATTTGCGGAGCTGCCGGAGGTATTTGGTGTTTTGCAGGATGGAACCCCGCAGGCCCCCGCCGTTACCATTGAAAGCGTTCATTATTTCTACAAGTTTGTATCTGGCAAGGCGCTTACACGGCCCAGCTGGTTTTTTGATCCTGCCCAACAGGGCGAAGCCATTGCAGATGTGGGCACCCACCTGGTAGACCTTGTGCAATGGACCTGTTTTCCGGAACAGGCCATTGATTATAAAAGCGACATACTCGTAAACAAGGCGCGTTTGTGGCCCACACCCATCAGCAAAAGCCAGTTTGCCGCCGTTACCGGTACGGATACTTTTCCTTCTTTCCTGCAATCTTATGTAAAGGATACCATACTGAACACGCATGGCAATGGCGCGATACAATATCGCCTGAAAGGAAAACAGGTATTGCTTACCGCGCGCTGGGATTACAAAGCGCCCGAAGGCAGCGGCGATACTCATTACTGCCTGCTGAAAGGCAGTCTTGCCAACCTTGAAATAAAACAGGGTAAGGAAGAAAATTACAAGCCCACACTCTACATCTGGCCGCTAAAACCCGGTGCTGGCTACGATACTGCCCTGCAAAATTCGATGGAGAAAATCAACAGCAGCTATAAAGGCGTAAGCATAGAAAAAACCGGTAAAGGCTATAAAGTAGTGATACCGGATAGTTTTAAAGTAGGACATGAAGCGCATTTTGGGCAGGTGATGCAGCGCTACCTCCAATACCTAAAGGCTGGTCAGTTGCCTGCCTGGGAAACACCGGGCATGATAGCCAAATATTATACAACGGCCAGGGCAATAGAGATTGCCTCCGCCGGCAAATGATCTGCTTTGGCAGCTATCTGTACTAACGTTTAAGCATAACCGAAATAATTAAATTAAAATATTTACTTTGCTTTATCATTTACATTCTATAAACCATTAAATCTTTTAACGCTAAACAAGAGCAGCCCATGACGCATTAATACCAGGCACAAAACAACGGTTGTCAACAAACTTTTAATCACCAACAAAACTTGCTTTATGAGTTTAAAATTCCTTCACAGGGTTTCCCTGTTGCTATGCACTTTGTTGCTGGGCAGCATGGGAATGGTTTACGCCCAAAACCTTCTTACGGTAGAAGGCAATATCAACGCCAAGGACGGGTTGAATGCGCTTTCTAATGTTTCCGTTACAGTAAAGGGCAGTAAAAACGGTACTACTACCGATGAAAAAGGCCATTATCGCCTGCAGGGCGTTCCGGCCAATGGTACACTTATCTTCTCCTCCGTAGGCTACGGAGAGCAGGCGGTGCCGGTGGGCGGTCGCACCACCATTAATATCTCCCTGCTGGCTGCTGAAGGCCCCAAGCTGGATGAAGTAGTGGTAGTGGGCTATGGTACCCGCGCAAAAAAAGATGTAACCGGCGCAGTATCGCAGATTAAAGTAACACAGCTTGAAAATGAAAACCCGCAAAGCGTGGCAGATGCACTGCGCGGCAATATTGCCGGTCTCAGCATTTCGCAAACCAACTCGGCTTCTGCCAAGGGCGGTGGTGATCTGCTGGTGCGTGGTAAATCGTCTGTTAATGCCGGCACTTCTCCTCTGATAGTACTGGATGGTGTAATTTATCCCGGCCAGCTTTCAGATATCAACCCCAATGATATCGCCACCATTGATGTACTTAAAGACGCCAGCTCCGCCGCCGTATTTGGCGCCAAGGCTGCCAGTGGTGTGGTACTCATATCTACAAAAAGAGGATCCAGCGGGGCAAAACCTACCATTTCCTTTAACAGCAATATTGGCTACGGAGAGTTGGCACGTAACCAGCCACTGTATGATGGCCCAGGCTTTGTTGCCTGGCGCCAGGATGTACTGCGCAGCACCAACGTGTCAGCCCCGCAGTACCGCTACAATGACCCAAGAACCTTGCCGGCAGGGGTAACCGTAGACAGCTGGCGAGAAGGGGCCACCGGCGACTCTATAACGGTATGGCTTAACCGCTTAAAAATGTTCCCGGTAGAAATTGCTAATTATAAGGCCGGCAAACAGACCAATTGGTATGATCAGATGTTCCACAAAGGCCTGCGCCAGGATCATACGCTTAGCATCAGCAACCGGAACGACAAAGTATCTTATTACATGTCTCTCAACTATACCAATAACCAGGGGATTATTTTGGGCGATGCTTTTAAGACATTCCGTATGCGTGTAAACCTGGAAGCCAAGGCAGCCAAGTTTATGACCGTTGGCATGAACATGCAGTTTGCAGACAGGGATGAAAGCCAGGTGCCCGTAGACTGGCCGCAAATGGTAAACGCTTCTCCTTATGGTGAAAAATACAAGGCAGATGGAGTAACGCTGAGGGATAGCCCCAATGATGACGTGGGTAATAACCTGAACCCCTTCCAGGGATATGTGTATACCACCCGCCTCCAAAAAACAAATACCCTTTTTGGTTCCTTGTATGCCAAAGGTGATCTGGGCCTCGGTTTCTCTTACCAGGTAAACTTTACCCCCAATTTTGAGTTTTATCGTTACTTCAACGGCAACTCTGCCAAGAGCTTCCCGTATGCAGCCGTAAAAGGCTCTGCTACCCGTACAGACCAAACCACGTACAACTGGCAGATAGATAACCTGCTGAAATGGAACAAGACATTTGGCGAACACCAGTTTGATGTTACCTTTCTTTACAATGCAGAGAAATTTCAATCATGGAGAAACCAGATGGACAACCAGGGTTTTGACCCCAACGATATTCTCAGCTACCACAATATTGGTGCTGGCATTAAACCCGTTGTTAGCAGTGACGACCAGTACAGCACCGGGGACGCTCTCATGGGCCGCCTCAACTATACCTTTAAACAACGCTACCTGCTAACGGCTTCGGTTAGACGAGATGGTTATTCCGCCTTTGGGCAGGGTAATCCGCGCGCTACCTTTCCTTCAGTAGCGCTGGGCTGGGTATTCAGTGAAGAACAGTTTATGAAAAATGCCGGATCATGGCTCAACTATGGCAAGCTGCGTGTTTCTTATGGTATCAACGGTAACAGGGATATTGGCCGTTACAATGCCATTTCAGATCTGTCTACCGGTAAATACCAGTACGTAACAGCGGCCGGTGCCGTGGTATTGGTGTCTCAATTGTTTGTAAACCGTTTGCAGACCCCCAGCCTGCAGTGGGAGAGAACCTCTTCCATTAATCTTGGGTTAGATTTTGGCTTGTTCAATAACAGGCTCAGCGGTTCAGTAGAAGTGTATAAAAAATCTACGCATGACCTGTTAATCCTGCGTGCACTGCCAGACGTAACCGGTTTCTCCAATGTATGGGATAACCTTGGCCAGGTAGATAACAAGGGTATTGAGTTAACCCTGAACAGCATCAATATGCGCCGCGCCAATTTCTCCTGGAGAACAACCGCTACTTTCTCATTAAACCGCAACAAGATTGTACACCTGTACGGACCGGTAGATGTGGTAGACCCTGCCACCGGCAAGGTAACCGGCCAGGTAGAAAAAGATGATGTGGGCAACAGGTGGTTTATTGGTCATGATCTTGACCAGATCTGGGATTTAAAAGTACTGGGTGTATGGCAGCAGAATGAAGCCACTGAAGCGGCTAAATATGGTGTGGTGCCCGGCGACTTTAAAATACAGGATGTAAACGGTGATGGTAAGTTCTCCGACGCAGACAGGCAGTTCCTCGGCTACAGAACACCAAGGTTTCAATGGTCGCTCAGGAATGAATTTACACTGTACAAGAACTTTGATTTTGCTTTCCAGATCTATTCCATCTGGGGGCAATACAATGATTTTAACCAGGCAAAAAACAATAGTGGTTTTCCTGACAGGCAGAACTCTTATATATATCCTTACTGGAGAAAAGACAATCCCATCAATGATTATGCAAGGTTGTTCAGCAGCAATGGTGGCGCCAACTACAGCGTGTACAGGCATACTTCCAATATTCGCCTGAACAATGTGTCTCTTGGCTATACCGTGCCAAAAGCAGTGGTAAACCGCGCTCATCTTGAAAGCCTGAAGTTTTATATCAGTGTCAATAATCCTTTTTCTTATCAGCCAGACTGGAATTATTGGGATGCTGAATACCGTAACAGGGATTCAAATGGTAACATCAGCATTGCAATTCCCCCGCGGTACTATACACTCGGACTGAACCTTACATTATAATCTTAACTGATAAAAAATTGTCATTATGAAAAGTTTTTATAACCGGCTACTGATTCTTCTGCCGTTGTTTGCCCTGCTGGTGATCATCAGCAGTTGCAACAAGGATTACCTGAAGCCAAAGCCGCTGTCTTTCTATGAACCCAGCGCCACTTACATTGATGCAGCGGGTATGCGTGCGGCACTGGTTTCCTGCGCAAGAAATCTCAGGAATGAATATTATGGTGATGGTATGCCTTTTCTTACAGAAGAATTGTTTTCTGATGTAAGCGTGGATGGCGTTACGGATAAGTCTGGTCCGGCCCAGGACAATAACCTGGTGATCACACCAGACAATGCAAAACCTGAAAACGAGAATGCAGACCATGCGCGTATTTATTATTACTGGTCAGAAGGCTACAAGGGTATTAAGTATGCTAACACGGTGATCAGTCGTATAGACCAGGCCACCTACGCCAACACCGCTGAGCGCAATGCCATACTGGGTGCTGCGTATTTTCACCGCGCTATGCGTTACTACCGTCTTACCA
>DATJGC010000108.1:0-5281 GCA_035495345.1 Chitinophagaceae bacterium
CCGCCAAGACTGATCAGAAATTCAATAGATTTATCCAGCTCTGATTCATCGCTAAAGGTGCTCATGGCGGCCGATAGCCGAATGCCATTTTGTATCTGTTCAAAGTAGGGCCTGTAAATAACGGGGGTTATCTTGTGTTTGGCCAGTTCATCAAATAGCTCCTGTACTTCCATCCGGTGATCCCAATCCATTACCCTGCTGTAAATAGCTACTTTCATTAAAGTAAATTACGTGAAAATCTTACACGAAGGACGTCAATTAAACGGATTACAGCAACAGTAACCATATTAAGTTTAGGGCGATGCGCGTACTTGCGCTACAGGGCTGTTTTAGAAGTCGTTCCGGATATGAAAGAAAAACCCGGGCTGCCCCAACTGGTTAAAACTGTATTCACACCTGAAAACAAAATCATACACAGACACCACATCAATGCCCGCGCCGGCAGTATACAACATTCTGTTGGCCAATGAGTTCTCTGGCGATAATCTATTGTAAGCATAGCCCATGTCTCCAAACACCTTGGCGTATACGGCAAAAGGTATCACCTGCAAAGACGGAATCTTACCACCGCCTATCTTAAACGCCAGCAACTGTTTACGCAGGGTAGACCGTAGCATTGCACCGGCAACACCGTCAACCACGTATTTCTCCAGCCCACGCAGGTAAATATCGCCATACCCAAAAAGGCGCTGGTTAAAAAAGGGTTGGTCGAGCGGCAGTTTTAGTGCGCCATAACCTTGTACACCCAGGTAAAATTGCTTCCCCAGCGGCCAACCATTGGTAAAACGGCCGGTAAACTGAGATAGGTTGATCTGGCCACCCAGGCCGCGGCGCGTAAAATTAAGATCACCCATAAAGCCTTTGAGAACGTAGGCCACATAATCCACTTTCTGGTATTCAAAAGTGTAAGAGAGTTCTGGGTAGCGTACTTTCAACTGCGCGTCATTAAAATATTTTGGGTTGATGCGCAGGAGGGCGCTGTCTGCAGTCAGCTGGACAAAGCTGAATTTTACAAGGTGCCGGGTATTCAGCGCGGGGCGGTATACATAATTGATGCTGGCACTGGCCTGTTTCAGAAGGTATTTGCCGGTAGTGCTGAGGTTGTCTGTGTTTACAAATACCTGCTCATTGTTACTGGTACTGCTATTAACCTCTTTCAGCGCACTGTAAAAAAGACCAAACCCATAACCATGTTTCAGTGATTTATCGGCCACCGGCTGATCATAATTTAGTTGTAACTGTCTTGTATAACCGGTAATCAGCCAGGCCCGCAGGCGGTCGTTTCTGCCGGTGAAATTATTGTAGAGCAGTTTGGCGCCGTAGTTAACACGCGAGAGGCTGTAATTTTTTTCTGCCCAGGCAGAGAGGTTGCGGTCTATCGGCCTGAAATAGGGCACCGGAAAAAGATACCAGCGTTCTACCACTTCAATCTGTATATCTACCAGGTACCCCCGAAACCCTTTTAATGATACCACTACATCATTAAAGAGCCGGGTGTTAAACAATAGTTCTTTGGATCGTTGAAATTTGGCTACCAGTTCTGGCAGCAATAAGGAATCTCCTCTCTTAAAGGGCAGCTCACGCTCAATGATGTAAGATTTTGTTTTTTTATTGCCCTTTATAAAAATACCGCTCACAATAAAACGTCCGCTGGCAGAGGAAGAAGAGGTTATTGAGTCTGGTGCAACAGTGGGCTGCCGTACAGATTGACCCTGGCAGGCAGCAATGACACCTATAAACAATACAATAAAAAGAATTGATTTCTTTTTTGCTGGCATTACCATCATCTTCAGGCAGAATAGGTAAAGATAGCCAAAAGGCGAGAAGACCGCCATTACATGTTAAGGTAGTTCATGAGATGATCGTAATTGGTACGGATCTCATTTTCATACAGCTCTTCGCCAAAATAATATTTCACGGTGTATTCATAACGCTGAAAAGTGGCCACAATATCTGACACCTCAAAACGATTGAGTTTGATGGTTACATACAATAGCTGCACCTGGTTATCATAAAAGCTGTTGAGTTGTGTGATCTGGGCATCGTTGGTTTCTACCAGCTTTGATATTTCTGAAAAAGAAAAGTTGGCCTTCTCCAGTTCAAGTACAATAATACCACCGGGTTCATCCGTGCCCGTCATTCGCCCCAGGTATTTGAGCAAATCAGCCGCCTGTATGGCGCCCACCCATTCCATTTCTTTTTCAACAACGGGTACAACGCTTAAGCCATAACTATTGCAAAGCTGTACGGCTTCCAGGAAGTGGGCGTCTGCGCGTACTGATAAACGCAGAAACTGGTTTTCTAACTGGCCTAGCGACTGGCTATCGTCTGCTGCATTCATCGCATCGTCTTCGCTGATAAGGCCAATATAGGTTTCATGATCAGTTACCGGCAAGTGAATGAGGTGGTAATCTGTCATCAGTTGTTGTGCCTGGAAGATAGAATCCTGCAAAGATAATACAGGAAGGGAGGAGGATATGAGTTGTTTGTTTAACACTTGCGGTACTGTTTAATGATTTGCTGTTGGCTGGCAGGCAATGGGCATGCAAACAGTTGCTCAAAAGGAAGGCCGTTTCCGGCTGGATTATAACTATAGACTGAATTTACCTTGTAACCGCTGCTGGCTGGTTGAGCTTTGTCAAAAATTTATGAAGTATCACGTTAAATTCTTCGGGCACTTCCATCATGGGCGCGTGACCACATTTGTCTATAAAATGCAACTCACTGTTGGGAATCATCTTATTAAACTCCTTTCCCACAAAGGGCGGCGTAATAGTATCGTTATTACCCCAGATGAGTAGCGTGGGTTGTTTTATCTGGCTCAGTTCTTCTCCGAGGTTATTACGGATGGCGCTTTTTGCCAGCGCAATGATCTTAATGACTTTCATCCGGCTGTTTACAATGTCATACACTTCATCTACCAGTTCTTTGCTGGCCATCTGCGGATCATAAAAAGTAAGCTGTGTCTTCTTTTTTATGTATTCATAATCACCGCGTTTGGGGTAGGTATCGCCCATGCCGTTTTCAAACAAACCAGAGCTGCCGGATAGTATCAGTGATTTAATTCTTTCAGGATGTTTCAGTACGTGTACTAACCCCACATGGCCGCCAAGCGAGTTGCCCAACAGGTGTACCTGCTGGTAATTGCGGGCTTCAATAAATTTATGTACAAATTTCTGGAGGCCGCCAACACTGGTGTGCAGGATATCCAAATCAAACAAAGGCAGCATTGGCACCACCACTTTATTATAGCGGCGGAAATACTCAATGAGGTGTTCAAAATTGCTGAGGGCGCCAAATAAACCATGCAGTAATACCAGTGGTTCACCCTCGCCTTCCTCAACAAACCTGAACTTATCTACCTGTTTAATTTCGTAATTCATTGTCAAAAATTACCATGCCCGCGTAATTGGGTGCTAAAATAATCGATTTGGAACAAATATGGCCGTAAACAAAGTTATAAAACCAATTTTTTAACGCCAACCACTGTTTGTAGCTCGTTAATACTCAATACCGCCAACAGTTGATCTGTATGTATGAACGTATGCTTTGCTGAAGTATTGCCAACAACTTGCAACCTGTTTCTTAATAACTTTTGCTTAATGCTGCAGCTTATCAGAGAGCCCGGCAAAGAAAGCTTCCAGTTCATGAAACATATTGCTGAAAACCGGCAATAATGCGCCAATTGCATTCATGGCTTTTGGCGCCAGGGGTATAATATAGGGATATGTTGTAGAACCTGCAATGGTGGCAGGACTTAACATGCCTGATTTATCTGCATAAAATAAGAGCACGCTGAAGATAAGCGTATAAATGAGCAGGTACAGAAAGATACCGGCCAATTTGTTCAGCCAGCCCAGCATGGCAAGCTCTGCAGTTTTTTCCAGGGCCTTTGCGCCCAGCCTTACCAGCAGCACTACCAGCAAAAACACCAGTGCAAATGCAATAATGGGTAACCAGCGCGCGGCCACATGTACCCCCTGCTTCAGCCATTGCGCAGTAACAACAGACAGTTTAATGGCAGCGGCAAGGCCTATTACCAGTGCCAGCAAAGAAAATATGCCAATGATGAGCCCATTGGAATAACCTTTTATCAGCGCAGCAATAACAATGATAATGAATATAACGTCAATTAACATGTGCTTTACTTTGCCAGCAGTTCTTTTACTGCAGCACCAATGGCCTTTCCATCTGCTTGTCCGGCCAGCTCTTTGGTAGCCACCGCCATTACCTTGCCCATATCCGCCACTGAACTGGCGCCGGTTTCATCAATGATTCTGGATACTATTTCTTTTAGTTCTGCAGGCGCTAATTGTTTAGGCAGAAACTTTTCAATAATGGCAATTTCTTCTTCTTCCTTGGTTGCAAGGTCAGCCCTGTTTTGCTGCTGGTAAATCAGCAGTGAATCCTTTCTTTGTTTTACCAGTTTTTGCAACAGCTTTGGTTCATCTTCCTCCTTTAAAATACCCGCTGCACCTTCTGCTGTCTTTGCGTTTATGATAGCAGCTTTTATAGCGCGCAATCCGCGCAGCGCCGCTTCATCCTTTGCTTTCATGGCATCTTTCATTTCTGCCATCACCTTTTGTTCCAGACTCATAAATGTATAGTTAAGCTGTATTTATATTTTGTTTTCTGTCAGTTGCTGATCACGAAATTTCTTATAAAAATCGTGGGCAAATTGTTTCATATCATTTACCAGCGCGGTATTCTTGGTGGCGCGGTTAAAAGTGTCTGCCATGGTCATAAAGGTCTGGTAATAGAAATCGGCCATTTCATCTACCATCATGTCTTTTGTCCAAAGGTCTATGCGCATGGCGGCCTTGTCTGCCCCATCCCAGAAGGAAAGCATCATGGCCTTTGATTGCTGGGCCATATCAGCGGTACTGTCGCTGGCCCGCCAGCTGATTTGCTGTGGTACCTTGTCTTTGTCTAGCGTTACGTCTATTGTTATTGTTGATTGTATCATAAAAAGCAGGTATAAATGGTAAAGGTAGCGGATTTGCCGATGCTGGTTTGCAGTCACCAGATGCCGCAGGTTAAGTACGTTTATTCGTTCATAGATTGTTGTATGTATTTCCAGGCGCTGGTCAGCAGCTGTTGCCGGTTAAAGGCCGGTGCTTCAAGGGCCGCCTGTTGCGCAAGTTGTTGTTGCCTGTTTTCATCTTTGTAAAGGCTAATCATTGCCTGCGCAAACCCTTCGGCCGTATTGTCTTCACGCACCCAGATGGCCGCTTTTGTTAATCGCCTGCCTGTTTCACTGCTGCTGGCAATAACGGCTTTC
>DATJGC010000109.1:0-10901 GCA_035495345.1 Chitinophagaceae bacterium
TGGCCCGCTGAACGCGCCCGTAATATTGCTTAACAAATTTGATTCTGCCAGCATTGATCAGCTGGGAGATGCTATAAAAGGAAAGATTGTCTTAAGGAAGGTCAGGAAGATGGTGCTCGCCAACCCTGCTGATGCCACAGCAGCAAGGTATGCGGATAGCGCACTGAACACATTGCCTGATGCGGATATCATGACCCGTGCTGAAGTGGAAGAATACGCGGCGGGCGTAAAGCATGATTACTATACACGGCTCTATCTTGAAGCTAAAGGGGCGGTAGGACTCCTCAACTCCTCCGCTGCCAACAGGGATGGCACCGTATTCTCCAATGGCGGCCCCGCCTATGTTAAGCAATACAAGCCATCACTTCCTGAAATGGCCATTACAAGAGAAGACCACCTGAAGCTGGAACGACTGCTGGCAGATAAAATACCGGTAACGCTTGAAATGGATGTGCAGAATGCATTTACCCAAGATACTATCGGCTATAATGTAGTGGGTGAGATTGCGGGTACAGACCCTGTGCTGAAAAATGAAGTAGTGATGCTGGGCGCTCACCTTGATTCATGGCATACGGCCACCGGTGCTACGGACAATGCCGCAGGCTGCGCTGTGATGATGGAAGTAATGCACCTCTTTAAACAAATGGGTATACAGCCCAGGCGCACCATCCGTATTGCATTGTGGGGTGGAGAAGAACAGGGCCCGTATGGCTCTATCGGCTATGTAAAGAAACATTTTGCCGACCCGGCAACCATGAAACTACTGCCTGAGCACAAACGGATCTCTGCGTACTTTAACCTGGACAATGGCTCCGGCAAAATACGGGGCATCTACCTGCAAAACAATGAACAACTGCGCAGCCTCTTTACTGCATGGCTGGCACCTTTTGCAGACATGGGTGCTACGGGCGTTACCAGCAGCAATACAGCGTCTACAGACCATATTTCCTTTGATGCTGTAGGCATTCCGGCTTTTCAGTTTATACAAGACCCGCTGGAGTATGAAAGCCGCACGCATCATAGCAATGTAGACAGCTATGATCATTTGTCGATGGACGATATGCAGCAAGCCGTGGTAATAGTAGCAGCGTTTGTATACAATACCGCCATGCGCAATGAAATGCTGCCACGTAAGCCTTTACCAAAGGCAGCAAGGTATATTTATGAAGCAGACTTTCCGTGGTAGAAGTCCATCCGTCTGATCTTCGCCTGACGTTACTTAAGCAGCATCAGCATATTTTAGAAAAAGAAAAGGGCCCAGGGGCCCTTTTATAGTATTGTATAACTGAACTGATATTTAATCTACATTAGGCTGTGGTGTATAGCGCAGGTAAGGTTTTATTACTTTAACACCTTTGGGGAATTTCTTGATGGCATCTTCAGTAGATACTGCAGGCACCACAATTACATCTTCGCCTGCTTTCCAGTCGGCCGGTGTAGCCACGCTGTAATTAGCCGTCAGCTGCAATGAATCAATTACCCGCAATACTTCATGAAAATTTCTTCCGGTAGAAGCAGGGTAAGTGATGCTCAGCTTCAATTTCTTATCAGGGCCAATGATAAACAAAGACCGAACAGTAGCCGTTGCAGAAGCATTGGGGTGAATCATATCATACAATTCTGCCACTTTACGATCTTCATCAGCAATGATGGGGAAGTCTACAGAACAGTGCTGGGTTTCATTGATATCTTTTATCCAGCCATGGTGTTTATCAAGCGGGTCAACACTAACGGCCAGGGCCTTTACATTGCGTTTCCTGAATTCTTCCTGCAGGAGCGCGGTCTTGCCTAATTCAGTGGTACAAACTGGCGTGTAATCTGCAGGGTGAGAAAACAATACACCCCAACCATCACCGAGATATTCATAAAGATCAATATCACCGATAGATGTTTTTGCCTGGAAGTTGGGAACGGTGTCCCCTAAACGTAAGCTCATTATAGTAGGTTTAAGACGTTAAATAAATTGGATGACAAATATATTAATTCCCTACCAATTGGATAGACTAATTTTTTTCTTTTCCTGTAGCTTTTGTTAAAAACGTTTTCCCGAAGCGGTTTTTTACGTCATCAATGGCCTTGTAAAGAGAGGCTTTTTTGCTGCTGTCTGCAAAAAGGTTGGTTTGCACCGCCTCATTGGTAAGTTCATTTAACCTTACCCCCAACAGCCGCACCGCCTGTCCTTTGCGGTAAAGCTTGTTAAACAGGTCTTTAGCAATGGGGATCAGCTCATCGTCATAAAAAGTATAGGGAATAGCCACCTGCCGCGAGGTGGTTTCAAAATCCGGGTACCGGATCTTTACGGCTATGCAGCCGGCCATTTTGTTTTCCTGTCTCAGTTCAAAAGCAATCTTTTCCGTCATCCGCACCAGTTCATTGAGAAGAAAGCCAACATCTGTCTTGTTTTCTTCAAAGGTATTTTCAGTAGAGACGGATTTAGCTTCATGGTATTCATGCACAACGCCATCATGGCGCCCATTGGCCTTATGCCATAATTCAATGCCATAGTTCCCTACATAACGTTCCAGCATTTCCAGTTTTGCTTCACGCAATTCTTTAATGGTTTCTATGCCCACCTGCATTAATGAACGGAATGTTTGCGCGCCCACACCAGGTATCTTGCTTACTTTAAGCGGGTCTAAAAAATCAGTCTCTTTACCATGCGGAACGTATAAAAAGCCGTTGGGTTTTGCTTCGTCAGTGGCCATTTTGGCCACCATCTTATTAGAAGCCATGCCAAATGAAATGGGCAATTGCGTGGTACTGATAATTTTTTCGCGCAGCTGTTTTGTCCATTCAAAGGCATTAAAATACTTGTCCATCCCCGTTAGATCAATATAGAATTCATCAATGGAGGCTTTTTCAAAAAGCGGGGCTTCTGCGGCAATGATCTCGGTTACCCACCTGCTGTACCTGCTGTATTCTCCACGGGTGCTGCCCACCACGGTAGCATGCGGACAAAGGCGCATAGCCTTTTGCATGGGCATAGCAGAATGGATACCAAACTTTCTGGCTTCGTAATTACAGGCCGCTACTACGCCCCTGCCGCTGTGGCCGCCCACCAATACAGGCTTTCCCTTCAAAGAAGGGTTTAACAGCGTCTCTACACTTACAAAGAAAGAATCGAGATCAAAATGCGCTATGGTACGTTGGGTAGAAATAATACTTTTTTTACGTCGCAATTACCTGCTTCACTTTTTGGAGATAACCTCCAATACATTGATTACCGGTACACATCTAACAAACCCTCCGGTAAGATAACATGTACCTCCTTTTTCTTTTTATCTATCTTCTGGAGCGATTGTTCATGCAGTGGTATCAACGCCTCCTTGCCATCCAGGTCTATGCGCGCCAGCATCTGGTGCGGCTGTTCTATAATTTCAAGAATGGCGCCACGGTCTGTGCCCTCATCTATCAACCGAAAACCCAACAGCGAAATGATGGCAGACTTTGCAGAATATTTCTGAAAATCTTCTTCCTTTAGCCACACCTCCTTTTGCCTTAGCTGGCCTGCCGCTTCCTTGCTGTTAATGCCTTCCAGCTTCAGGTAGATTTCTTCTTCGCTTTTAATTTTAGTGGATGTAATAAAGTATGGCAGCAGTTCACCCTTCACCCTTTCAATAAAGATGGCCTGTAAACCTTTCAGCGAGGTTTTCTTACCCAGGTGGTGTTGCAAAATAAGCTCACCCTGTACACCAAAGCTGGCCACTAACTTTCCAATGCTGTTATAATTCATAGGTCTACAAACCGGCCCGGGGGCGTTTACAAAATGACTGATAAGCGTTTGACCTGCAAAGATATTTCCTTAAGGGTAATATTCTTGCGACTGTTCAGGCGGCGTTAGTGGGATTGACCGTATTGAGAGGGGTAGTGCAAAAAATATCCCGGTAGTTGCCTACCGGGATAGAAAAAGTTATCAGTGGGTAATCAATCAACGCTAATTAAGCACCACCTTCTGCCGGCCTTCTTTCAGAGGGGCGACGGTTACCTGCACCCTGGGGCCTTCTGCCACCACGGGGGTTAGACCTGCGGTTTTCTTCCTGGCGTTTCAGGATCTGGGCTTCATGCTCCTTGTGCCAAACCTCAAACTTTGTCATGGCGGTTACATCGTCAAATAAACCAAGTGATACACCACGCAATAAATGCTTCAGGTACAACACACCTTTGAACGAAAGGATGCGACGTACGGTGTCTGTAGGCTGTGCACCCTTGTGCAACCAGTCTAAAGCACGCTGACGATCTAACTGAATGGTGGAAGGTACTGTTAACGGGTTGTACGTACCAATTTTGGAGATGAATTTACCATCTCTCGGAGCGCGGGCGTCTGCCACTACAATAAAGTAGAATGGCCTTTTTTTAGACCCATGGCGCTGGAGTCTCATTTTTACTGGCATTTTAAATAGACATTTAAATGCGTTAAGAAATAGGGTTATTGTCTCGTTGCTCAAAAGCAAGGATTGCAAAATTAGCCATCCTTCTTTATTTTCCAAATATAATAATTGATTAAATCGCTTCCACGTTTTGTTTGATTCTTTTAAAAAAATTTCTAAAAAACGCTTCAACCATTAAAAAATCATTAAAAGCTATCGTCTTCCCAGGCCTGGCATTCTGCCTCCCATCGGCATTTTGTTCATCATCTTCATCATTTGCTTCATCTGGTCGAACTGTTTCATAAACGCATTCACTTCATCCATACCCTTGCCGCTGCCGCTGGCGATCCGTTTACGGCGCTGCTGGTCTATTACATCCGGGTTGGCTCTTTCAAAGGGTGTCATGGAATTGATCATGGCCTCAATTCCCTTAAACGCATCGTCACTGATATCAACATCTTTAATGGCCTTGCCTACGCCCGGTATCATACCCATCAGGTCTTTCAGGTTGCCCATCTTCTTTATCTGTGCCAGCTGCTGTTTAAAATCTTCAAAGTCGAACTGGTTCTTCCTGATTTTCTTCTCCAGCTTACGGGCTTCTACCTCATCATATTGTTCCTGCGCTTTTTCTACCAGCGAGGTGATGTCTCCCATGCCCAGGATACGCTGTGCCATACGCTCCGGGTAAAAGACATCCAGCGTATCCATTTTTTCTCCGCTGCTGATAAATTTGATGGGCTTGTTTACAGTATACTTAATAGAAAGGGCCGCACCGCCACGGGTATCACCATCCAGCTTGGTAAGCACCACCCCGCTGAAATCCAGTCGCTCATTAAACGCCTTGGCTGTGTTTACGGCATCCTGGCCGGTCATGGCATCCACCACAAAAAGAATTTCGTTGGGGTGAACGGCGGCCTTTACATTGGCCACTTCGGTCATCATGGCCTCATCTATGGCCAGTCGGCCGGCAGTATCAATGATCAGTACATTTTTATTCTTGCTCCTGGCTTCCTTAATGGCATTTTGCGCAATGGAAACCGCGTCCTTATTATCCGGTTCACTGTATACATCTATACCAATCTGCTCGCCCAGTACGCGCAACTGTTCTATAGCCGCGGGGCGATAAATATCCGCTGCTACCAGCATGGGCGATAAACCCTTCTTTGTCTTTAGAAAATTGGCCAGCTTACCGCTGAAGGTTGTTTTACCGGAACCCTGCAGGCCGGCAATCAGAATAACGGCGGGGCTGCCCTTGGCATTGAATTCACTTTCGGTGCCGCCCATCAGGTCTGCCAGCTCATCCTTTACAATCTTGGTCATTAACTGGCCCGGACTGATGGCATTGATAACCTTCTCGCCCACGGCCTTGTCTTTGATCTTATCTGTAAACTCTTTGGCTATCTTAAAGTTAACGTCTGCATCTATCAGCGCGCGGCGTATCTCTTTAATGGTGGCGGCAATATTGAGTTCGGTAATCCTGGCCTCGCCTTTAAGCGATTTAAACGCGGTCTCGAGCTTGTCACTTAATGATTCAAACATACATGCAGCATTTTCTTTGCAAACAATAAATAAAAAGGTGAATGTACCTAACATTCACCTTACAATAAGATTGCAAATATACTGTGATTATAAAAATCAGGACCCTAAATAACTGCGTAAAATTCTGCTGCGGTTGGTTGTTTTTAATTTAGTAATGGCTTTGTCTTTGATCTGGCGCACGCGTTCACGGGTAAGGCTGAAGTGATCACCAATGTCTTCCAGGCTCATCGGGTGGTCTATGCCAATGCCGAAGAAATAACAGATAACTTCTTTCTGGCGCTCTGTCAGTGCCTTGAGTGAGCGTTCTATCTCTACTTTGAGTGATTCATCATGCTCTATATTTCTTTCTGTTCTTACAGCGTTGGGGTTCTCCATCAGGTCTATCAGGGTGCCGTCTTCACCGTCTGAAATAGGCGTATCCATGCTTACGTGGCGGGCGTTGATGCTGAGCGTGGAGGTCACCTCATCTATATCGAGTTTCAGCAGGTCTGCCAGTTCTTCGGCGGAAGGCTCGCGTTCAAATTCCTGTTCCAGCTGTGAGAATGCTTTCTGGATACGGTTGGTAAGGCCCACCTTGTTGAGTGGAAGGCGTACAATACGCGCCTGTTCTGCCAGTGATTGAAGAATGCTCTGCCGTATCCACCAGACGGCATAAGAGATAAATTTAAACCCCCTGGTTTCATCAAAACGTTGTGCTGCTTTAATAAGACCCAGGTTTCCCTCATTGATGAGATCTGGCAGAGAAAGACCCTGGTTCTGGTACTGTTTGGCAACAGACACCACAAAACGCAGGTTGGCCTTGGTAAGCCTGTCCAGCGCGCCCTGGTCGCCCTGCCTTATCAAACCCGCCAGCCTTACTTCCTCTTCAGGCGTGATAAGTTCTACTTTACCAATCTCCTGCAGGTATTTCTCCAAACTCTGAGATTCCCTGTTGGTAATAGACTTGGTAATCTTTAGTTGTCGCATGCTCATAGGTGGACTTTATTTAGGATGATTTTGGATGATAGGGTTGACCCAACCTTTAATTAAACGTTAATATGCTGGTTTTCTTATCTTAGGATGAAGGAAAAACGATAAATTATTTGGAGCGCTTTAAGGCGGTTGCAGGGTGTTGTTTTCTGCATCATTCAATGCAACAGGCTGTCTGTCAGCTCCTTTTCTGCCATAAAAAAAATACAGGGGGCTGGGAGTCTTAAAAAGTCCTTAAAACTAAAATTTTGCTGCGTTCAATAATTTTCTATTATTGCATCATTAGAAATTAGACCAATGATTGCGAGATGAGTAAAAAACAATTATTTACACTAGAATACCCGGTGAGATGCTCTCCGTCTATCCTATATGAATTCTTAAGTACCCCTGCCGGTCTGCAGGAATGGTTTGCAGACAAAGTAGATGAGCGCGACAATATTTTCAGTTTTTCATGGAATGGCACAGTAGAAAAAGCAGAGATTGTAGAAGGTGAGGAAGAAAAATTTGTAAAATTTCATTGGGTTACTGCGCCGAAGGAAGAATATTTTGAATTCAGAATAGAAAAATCCGAAGTCACCAACCAGACCATACTTGTGATCAATGATTTTGCAGAAAAAAAAGAAATTAAAGATCAGAGCCAGCTTTGGGATTACCAGGTAAAAGACCTTTTCCACCGCATCGGCAATTAATGGCTTGCCAGGGATAAAAATGCTTTAAAGGCGCTAAACAACTTTTCTTCCGCTTCCATCCATTGATCAAAGGGTATCTTATAGCTTAGTTTCAGAAAGGGTTGCACAGGCAATGCATCGTAGAATGTTGCCGTAAGACCTGTTACTGGCTGGTAGTGATGCTGCTGCAGGTTAAAGCTGAATTCATTGCCGGTGCTGGAAACAAAATAGGTCTTCCATGCAGCCGTAGGTAAAAATTCCGAAAGCGCGTTGCCATACTGTTGCAGGTACTTTCCCTTGAGGTGTAAGGTGATGCTGAAATAATTTCCCCACCAGAAAAAACTGCGCACGGCAAAGACATCTTCTTTAGAAAATAAACGCGGATAGTCCAATACCACATAAGGCAGGGCTTCATACTGCTCTCCTTTAGAAATCTTTGGGGGCAGGGATAAAATTTCAGGCGGCAGACTGCCGGCATGTTTCAATACTTCAGCCTGCATCTTATCTGAGAGGCTGCCAAAGAGCTGGTACACTTTTTCAATGATGCGGTGCTTTGTTAAAATCCAGGATGGATCTTTCACCAGTTGCAATTCCTCTTTTGAAAGCTGTATTTTTGTTGGGCTCATTGGTAACGATTACAAACCTGATCAATTTTATTGGAAGCGTGAAGGTCGTACAATAAACAGATATGCGGCTTTCAACAACAGATTCTTTCAGACTGTGGTGAAGTGTTTGTAGATTGCTGCCGTACTGTTTATCTATTTTCTGTTATTAGTGTAACCATCAGCGTGATAAAAAAATTAGACCGCCTCATACTCAAAGCATTTGTAGGCCCGTTTATCGCCACCTTTTTTATCACCCTTTTTGTGCTGGTGCTGCAATTCTTCTGGCTGTATATTGACGATATCGTTGGCAAGGGGCTTGATTTTTTTACCATTGCCCGGTTAATGTCTTATGTTACGGCTTCAGTAGTGCCTTTGGCCCTTCCGCTGGCCGTTTTGCTTTCTTCCATCATGACTTTTGGCAACCTGGGCGAAACCTTTGAGCTGGTAGCCATTAAATCTGCCGGCATTCCCCTGCTTCGGTTTATGCGTCCGCTGGTTATTACCAGCCTCTTTATTTGTGGCATTGCCTTTCTCTTTAATAATTACATTATACCCAAGGCCACCTTAAAACTAAATACGTTGAAGTATGATATCATTGTTACCAAACCGGCCCTTGATATAAAGGAAGGCGTTTTCTATGATAAGATAGATGGCTACGTTATAAAAATTGGAAAGAAGGAAAAAGACGGCACCATCCGCAATGTGGTTATTTATGAGAAGAACTATAACCTTCAGGATAATATTACCGTGGCGGATAGTGGCTATATGAGGGTGTCTTCAGACAAGCGTTACCTTGAATTTCTGCTCAACAGCGGATGGCGCTATTCAGAAAAAGGTGAGCGCGTAACCACTAACACAGAATTCACCCGCATGGGCTTTAAGGATTATAAAAAGATATTTGATCTAAGTTCTTTCAAAATACAAAGAACAGCAGACAGTGTTTTCAAAGATAACTGGCGCATGCTGAGCGTAAGACAACTGGGTACCGCCATTGATTCACTGGAGAAAACACGTGCTTCCATTAGTAAGAGTGTGTCTTCTGAAGTGTCTGTGTACCTTCTTTTTGCCCGCAACCTGGACAGTAACTGGCAACCCGTTACAGCACCCCGTGTGGCAGATTTTAATAAACTGGTGCCCGATAGCCTTAAAATGGCTGTGCTGGACGCGGCCACCGCGCAGGCGGGTTCTGTGAGAGCCATTATGGAGCGCTATGCTGCTGAATTTACTGCCCGCAAGACCAACCTGCGCCTCCACCTGATTGAGTGGCACCGGAAGTTCAGCCTTTCCTTTGCCTGTATGGTCTTGTTTTTAATTGGTGCGCCGCTGGGCTCCATCATAAGAAAGGGCGGAATAGGAACGCCGCTGATCTTTGCCGTTATTTTCTTCGTTGTCTTTTTTCTGCTGAATAATTATGGCGAGAAATTTGTGAAACAGGATGTATTGCAACCGCTCGTGGGCATGTGGCTGGCCACCTTTGTATTATTACCTGTTGGTTTCTTCCTGGTGTTTAAAGCAATGCGCGATTCACAGCTCTTTAACCAGGAATTTTATTACCGGTTCTTCAGGAAACTACGCACCATGGTAAGAAACAGAAAATGGAAAGGGAATCCCTCCGGCATTGCGTAACTTTAAACAAATAAAAATTTGTCATGAAAAAACATAGCCGACGCAGTTTTATAGCAGGTACTGCAAAAACCGGGTTAGTGCTGGGTGCCAGCGGACTACTATCCAATAAAATTCTTGCCGCAGCCCTTACATCAGCACCGCTTACTTCTTTTGATCAAAGTCCGCTTCCCTATGCCTATAATGCACTGGAACCGGTAATTGATGCCATGACAATGGAAATTCACTACTCAAAACATGCGGCCACCTATGCTAAAAATGTAAAAGAAGCAGCGCAGGCAGAAGGCGTAGATACCAGCAAGCCCATTGAAGATGTGCTGGCAAAAATAAGTAAGTACACGCCCAAGATGCGCAACAACGCCGGAGGCCATTATAACCATGAGCTGTTCTGGAAAACCTTTAAAGCCAATGGTGAAGGCAAGCCCTCTGGCAAGCTGCTGGCTGCCATTGAGAAAGACTTCAATTCATTTGATGCGTTTAAAACGCAATTCAGCGATGCCGGCAAGAACCGCTTTGGAAGCGGTTGGGCATGGCTGGTAGTTGCACCGGGCAAAAAGCTTATCACAGGTTCCACACCTAACCAGGATAACCCACTTATGGATATTGCAGATATCAAAGGCTTTCCATTGCTGGGGCTCGATGTGTGGGAGCATGCCTATTACCTGCATTACCAGAACCGCCGCCCGGAATATATTGAGAATTGGTGGAAGGTGGTAAACTGGGATTTTGTACAGAAACGTTTTGAAAACATGTAGTCTTCAACAATAAAATTTACAACCGGCTATTGCCGGTTTTTTTTGCTGCAGATGCGATGGCCTCGGCAACATGGCGACCGCAGAGAAACAAAGCTGTTTTTTGCGGATTGATTTACCCATACAATCTTGAATCAATGGTTGGCTGTTAAAAAAGCACCGCGAAGTGTTTTTTATTAATAATTCATCCAACAATTTTCATCTGTTGTGCGGGTAATCATTATCCGTTGCGGGTTGCCCTTATACCAATCAATCAATCCTTACTTTTGCTGTACAAAAACATTGCAATGACTACCACCAGCGTTTGGAAAAGCGGCTTTGTCTTCGACAGCCAGTTTAAAAACAACCATTTGCTAACGGACGATGTGGCCGCTTCCG
>DATJGC010000110.1:0-8023 GCA_035495345.1 Chitinophagaceae bacterium
AACTCAGCACCTGCTTACCTTGCCTACAGTCCGGATATTGCCAATGGCGATGGATGGGGCGGAGATAAAGGCGCCACCTGGTGGATGGTGAGCCAGTATGAGGGCATTACGCCCAATGCTACCGGAGACACGCTCAAAGGCAGAACACTTGATACACGCCTGAAGGCAACGTTTATGTTACCGGGTACACGCTATCCTGAAATAACCCAAACCATCACCGGCGGAAAACAAAAGCTGATTTATCCTTCTACTGCAGCCACGGGCGACAACGTAAATTTTCTTGCCATCAAAAAATATGTTACTGGCAAAGCAGAAGATGTAGGTGGCCAGGCAGCCTCACAGTATTATGGTAACGATACCTATATGTTGCGGCTGGCAGAAATCTACCTGATATATGCTGAAGCGGTATTGGGCAATAGTGCCAGCACAACGGATACAAAGGCGCTGGCATACTTTAACAAGGTACATATGCGCGCCGGTCTGCCAGAGTATATTCTGCCGCTCAGCATTGATGCCATTTTAAAAGAGCGTTTTGTAGAATTTGCCATTGAAGGTCTAGCATGGTATGACCTGGTAAGTCTGCATTACTATAACAAGGCAAAGGCCTACGCTATTTTAAATGCACAGGACAGGGGATTGTTTGCTACCATACCCGATCGCTTTCCTGACCCTACCAGCTGGACGTTTATAAAAACTACCTGGGCCACCAACGAAAGAAAGATTACCGCCAATGACGGCAACTTCCTGCTGCCGATACCTGCCGCAGAATTAAGCCAGGCGCCCAACCTGCTGAAGGCGCCCGTGGATTATTAAACAGTAACAAAAAGATTTTAAAGAGATCAACATGAAAAAGATATTTCAATCACTCTACGGCTGGCTCTTTGTGATGGCCGTTGCAGGTATCTGTGCTTCCTGCACAAAAGATGACCAGCCCAATAATGGTATACCGCTGGTGAAGTATGTGCGGGTTACCAACCCTGTTTCTTCAGACTCACTGTTAACAGGGGCCTTCCAGGGCAACCTGGTAGCCATCATTGGTGAAAACCTCCAAGACGCCACCGAAATATGGTTTAATGATCAGAAGGCATCTTTAACGCCTACTTATATTACCAATACCAGCATTTTGGTGAGCATTCCCAGCCCGATACCAAAAGTGATCACCAACAAAATGAAAATTGTATTTAAAGGCGGCAATGTTTTGTTGTACGATTTTAAAGTGCAAATCAGTGAGCCGGTGGTAGCCGCTCTTGATTGTGAATATGTGCTTACCGGCCAGGAAGGCGTATTGCGCGGCGATTATTTTTATGAACCACTATCCATCACTTTTGAAGGCGGTGCAAAGGCAGAACTTACTTCTGTAACAGATAAGATCGTAAAGTTTAGGGTGCCCGTTGGTGCGCAACCCGGACAAATAACAGTAACCACCAATTTTGGTGTTACTAAGTCTAACTTCTGGTTCAGAGACAACAGGAATATATTCTTAAGCAGCGATCCCTTTACCGGCTGGTGGAACAGTGCCTATGTGGTAACCAGTCCGGGCGCAGGCGATCCCCCTGCCATCAACGGCAATTATATCCGCGTGAAAAAAGTGATTGGCGCCTGGGCATGGACCGAAGTGGCCGGTGGCCCTGCTACTGCCATGGGAGATATCAGCAAAAACATACCCGATGCGGCTATATTAAAACCATCTGATTACAACCTGAAATTTGAGGTAAACACCCTGAAGCCTTACAATAACAATGTGCTGAAGATAAATGTGGGACTGCTGTCAGAAAACAACGACAATTACAAGTGGCTGCCGCCGTATGATACAAAAGGCCAATGGCAGACGGTAACCATACCCTTTGAAGACGTGGCTAACAGTTATGGTAAACCGCTAACGGTGAGCCCCGATGGTTACTGGACCCGGCTGCTCTTTCATGGTGGGGGAGACCTGGATTGCGATATGTCTTTTGATAATTTCCGCGTAGTGCCCAAGCTCTTAAAAAAGTAAGGCAAGTTTTCCAATTACTGCTTAAAAATAAAGCCAATGATACAATCAATCAATAAAATGGGTTGGGCATGTTTGCTGGGCTGTTTACTGGCCTGCGCACTGGTGCTATCCTGTACAAAAAACGATGATGCTGCTTCTTCCAAAGTAGTGCTGCTGAGTTTTGGGCCCTCCGGCGCAAAACATGGTGATACCATAACTTTTATTGGCAATAACCTGAACAGGGTGACTGCTGTGCAACTGACCGGTGCCATGGTGCCGTCTTCAGCGTTTACCGAGTACAGCGCAGAACGCCTCCGTTTTGTAATACCGCTTAGCACGCAGGAAGGTTTTGCTACACTCAAGACGCCGGAAGGAGACATTGTTTCCAAAACAAAAATCAATTTTACCGTTACTGCCAAAATTAGTTCCGTTACCAGGGAAGCAAGACCCGGTGATAATATCACCATCAAAGGGCAATTCCTGAACTGGGTAAAAGAAGTTCGTTTTGCAAAGGATATTGCTGAAACCACTTTTGTAAGCAGAACACTTACAGAACTGGTGGTGAAAGTGCCTGCTACGGCGCAAACAGGTACGCTGTTTATCTCTAACGGTGGCAGTAAACCGCTGACCATTGAAACAGATAGTGTATTGATTGTAACGCTGCCGGCCATTACTGCCATGGCGCCAAACCCTGTATTGCATGGCAGCAATCTCACCATTACCGGTACTAACCTTGACCTGGTAAAAGAATTGAATTTTGCCGGCGTAAAAGACCCTGTGGCGGGTTTTGTTAGCAAAACAGCCACTGAGTTGGTGGTGAAGGTTCCGGCCGGTACAGAAAAAGGCAAGCTTGTACTGGTGGCCAATTCAAAGGTAACGGTTAGCTCTTCGCAAGACCTGGAGGTGCTGTTGCCGGTGGTAGATACCATTATGCCCAACCCGGTGGCGCCTGGCGCTGATCTCACCATCAGTGGAAAGAACCTGCAACTGGTAAGCGGCGTTTCATTTATTGGTGTTACCAATCCGGTGAAAACGTTTGTATCACAATCGGCCACGCAACTGGTGGTAAAAGTGCCCGATGGTGCATTGAAGGGAAAGCTGAGCCTGTCTGTGCTCAACTCCACACGGGTGGTAGAAACGGCGGTGCTTGATTATATCGGTGGCTTACCGCCGCTTGCAGATCTTGCCTATCCAATTTATACAGATGCTTTGCAAAATGGGTTCCAGGACTGGTCTTATACAGATATTCACGATTTCAGCAGCACGGCCATTGTACGGCAGGGCAATAATTCCATCAAGGCGGTGTATGGCACCAATGGTTACCAGGGCCTCACGTTCCATGCGGGTACCGCTGCCAGCACGGCGGGTTATACAAAATTGGAGCTGTCTGTTTTCGGCACTGCCGGCACGGGCGGCAAGAACCTGAATATTGTTTTGAATGGAGATTACGGCACCACCTATCCGTTGACAATTGCCGAAGGAGAATGGAAGACGGTGAGTTTTGCACTGAGTGCCATTGGCAACCCGGCCAGCATTAGTGAAATTGTCTTACAGTCTGCAGGATGGTCCGGCACCATCTATGTAGACCATGTGGGACTTCGTTAAATAATTACATAGTAGCAGTAGGTATATCACCATCGCCGCAATTCTTTGTGGCGGTGGTTTTTTTTGTGCAGTCAGGTAAGGCGGTTGCGAGTGGCCATCATGCGGCTGACTAAACACCGATAATTTTATTCTGCGAAACCTGCTAGTGGTCGCATTATAACGGGGTTGTATATGCGCCCGCCTTTAATAACCATGGAGAGTTTTCTTATATCCTGGATATTGGCTGCGGGGTTGCCTTCTACCAGTATCAGGTCTGCATCTTTACCAATGGCTACGCTGCCCGTTTGCCTGTCCATTTTCATAACCTGTGCCGGAACAATGGTGGCAGTGCGAAGCGCCTGCAGCGGGGTTAAACCAGCCTGCACATAGAGTTCCAGCTCACGATAGAGGCTGTAACCGGGCATAGACATATCCGTGCCGGCAACAATGGTTGTTCCCTGATCTGCCAGTGCTTTTACAATTTTCTTATTAGCCACCATAAAAGCTTTGTAGAAAGCAATATCTGCAGAGTCTGCCACCCCGGTATTGCGAAGAAGCGATTGCAACTGCACGGGAAGTTTGTAGAAATCCGGTTCAATAGCAGTGATGCTGTCGTTTACGGGCCTGCCCCCGAGTTCAAATACGGCCAGGGTAGGGTCAATTACCACATGGTGCTTTTTTATAAAGGCCAGTGCCGCCTTGCTCACGGCATCGTCTAACTGGACAGTGTAATTAATTGTATCTACTTTCATCATCCTGAATACATAGCCGTTATGATTTACCATATCCATACCTGCTTCCACGCCTTGTTCCAGCGACATTCTGCTGGGTATATGGCCCGTCACCGTCATACCCAACCGGTGGGCCTCATCACATATTACTTTCACCAGCTCGGCCGGTACAGAGCTATAGATTTTTATTTGCACAAATCCATTGTCTTTGTATGTTCTTACCCTGGCAATAGCTTCTTCGTTGCTGCTGGCAGTGATAATACCCGCACTGCGCGGCCCCTTGCCATCTATGATACCTGCTTTTAAAATATGCGGCCCAATGCCCTGGCCTTCATCAATTACTCTTTTAATGGTATTGATATAGCCAAATTCTCCACCACAATCGCGCACCGTTGTAATGCCCGTTGCCAGGTAGGCCGGGCCCCAGTCGGCCTGCTCAAAGTGCGCATGCATATCCCATAAGCCGGGTAGTAATGTCTTTCCTTTTGCGTCTATAACAAAGGCATTTTTTGGAATAGCCAGGCTGGCAGCCGGTGCAATTTGGGTAATCTTTCCGTTGCTGATGAGTACGGTATTATCTGGTTGTAGCTTACCCGTCTGCAGGTCAAGCACTGCCGCATGGGTAATAGCCATCAGCCCCGGCTTCTCGCCTGCATTCTTGCCTACGCTTTTTGTGAAGATCTGCATGCCATAGACAGCGGCCTTTTCAATAAACATGGGTAGCAGGGCTTCGTACTCTGCGCGCATCATTTCCGTTTTATCACCTTCAGCGTCGTTGGTCATTAAACATACCAGCCTGCCATCCTGGTCTGTCCAAACTATTTCAGCGCCCCATATAAGGCCTTTAATGATAAATCTTCCAAAGACCCTTGTTTGGCCCCGGAACGGGAGGCTGTCTTTTCCCTCCTGCATAATCTGCAGGCTTCCGCCAGGCAAGGTTTGTATGGTTTGCGGTTGTTGTTGTGTTTTCCAGTATTGAAGTAATAACATTTGTATGGTGCAGGGTGCGTAACCAGCAATGGGGAAGGTGGGTCCGTGGATGTCTACAGTGGAGGTCTTTTTATTTTCAGTAATGGAGGCGCGGCCATTGCTGATAACAATGGAGTCTGCTACGGTAGAAAAACGTGAGGTATTACCATTTACCTGGAAGCTTTGTGGGTTGCCGTTTGCATCCAGGCTACAGGATGCGGTAAGGGGCACGGGCGTACCCCGGTCTGTAAACCGAAAATCAATCTGGTAATGGGTGCCGGCCGTGGTACTTGTTTTTGTGTACGTTTCCTGCCCGATCAGCTGCTCAAACTTGTGAAGAAGGAAACGACCGCTGTCTGCCTGTTGGCAAAATGCCACAGGGGCTGTGCACAGGAACAAAACTGCCAGCACTAATTTGTTCATAGAAAAAGATTGAGCACTAAAGATAACAGTTGGCAGAGAAACTATCAAACCAGCGGCGCCGCTTTTGCGCATAGACCTGCCCGGTAGGCAAGCGCCTGACGTAGTTTTGAAATATGCAAGATTTTTTAAATAAAGATGCGTGTGCCGGTACCGGAATAGCTTTCCCGGAAGTCTTTGGGCGTGGTACCTTTTTTCTTTTTAAAGATGCGGTTGAAATTGGAAATATTATTGAAGCCGCAGTGGTAGGCAATTTCTGCCACTGATTGAGAAGTGTCTATCAGCATTCTTGAGGCATTGCCCAGCCTGATTTCATTGAGGCAGTCGATAAACGTCATGCCAGTCTTCGCCTTAAAAAACCTGCTGAAAGCAGCTTCCGTCATATTGCAAAGCCTGGCCACCTCGCTTAATTTTATCGACTTGTGAAAATTCTGGTTGATATGCTCCATGGTTTTTTCTACACGACGGCTATTATAAAAGGAATGCTCCACATTGTTAAAAGAAGTGTCTGATAACATCCGCATATTGCGCGAGATGGAAAGATCATGCAGAATAGATATCAGTTCCAGCACAGAATCAAAGCCGTGTTTTTTATTGAGCGATAAAATCCTTGGTGCCAGTTGTTGTATGGTTTCAGGAGAGAAGGAGATGCCGCGACTGGATTTATCAAACATCGCCCTTATAAAACTAAGCTGGTTGCGGCGCAGCAATTTCTCATCAAACAGATCCTTGTGAAACTGTATGGTTACTTCATGAATTTCGCGGCTTTTGCATTTGTGGGTAAACCAGGCATGCATAAGATTGGAACCTACCAGCACCAATTCCATCTCACCAATCTCTTCCATATGATCGCCTACTACACGCTTGGCACCTTTGGCATTGCTGATGAAGTTCAGTTCGTATTCTTCATGGTAGTGCAGGGGAAAATCAAAGTCGGCCTTTACGCGTGAAAAAAGCGTAAAGCAATCGGCCTGCGTAAGCGGGGTAATTTCCTTTAGGGTGTTCTTAAGCATATGGCAAATATTGGCGGGTTTAAGCAATGAGCAGCGATGCAGTTGGACAGGCTAAGGTAAAAATAGTATAACCTTGTATTCGTTTCACAGGATGCCCCATCCCTCCAGCAAAAAATACACCTTACGGCCGCTGCATAAAAGCCAAACAGCAGTAAATAGTACAATATAAAGATAAAAAAGTATTAGTTTTCCGTTGGCTAATAAATTTATTTTTGTAACGGTGGTTGCTATATGAGCGATGCATGCAGGTGCAAATTTGTTTTGCCTTCTTTTCTGCTGTTTACTTCTACTGCAACAACAATTCTCTTTTGATAAAGCCTGTATACCACATGCGTACGATCTTGCTTCTGCCATTCTTAGTCTTCAGTTATATTGCCAATGCGCAGTCATTACCGGCAGACAAACAAGCCACCCGTGAAACAGTGAATCTTTACCACAACCTCCAAAAGCTTCGGCAAAAAGGTTGCATGTTTGGCCACCAGGATGATCTGGCGTACGGTGTTCACTGGAAGTATGTAGAGGGCAATAGCGATCTGTTTGAAGTAACAGGCGATTACCCTGCAGTGTATGGATGGGAGCTGGGTGGTCTTGAGCTTGACAGCAGCAAAAATTTAGATGCTGTACCGTTTGATAAGATGCGTTTATTTATCCGCCAGGGTTATGCGCGTGGCGGAGTGATAACCATCAGCTGGCATTTCACCAATCCGTTAACCGGCAAATCTGCCTGGGATGTTGGCCCCGGCGCCGTGGCATCCATCCTTCCGGGTGCTGCGCAGCATGCATTGTATAAAAGCTGGCTGCAGAAGCTGGCTGCTTTTTTTGTAAGCCTGCGCGGTGAACATGGAGAAGCCATCCCGGTTATCTTCAGACCCTTTCATGAACTGAATGGTAACTGGTTCTGGTGGGGTAAAAAATGGTGTACGCCCAATGAGTTGCAACAGCTCTACCGGTTTACCGCCACTTACCTGCGTGATAGCCTGCAGGTGCACCAATTATTGTATGCCTTTAATACAGACCGGTTTGCCAATGAGGCAGAATACCTGGAAAGATACCCGGGTGATGAGTGGGTAGATGTAATAGGCTTTGATATCTACCAGCGCAATAATAACAACGCGCAGTTTTTGCAGGATGCAGATCAGATGCTTACCCTGCTGGAAAAGATAGCCAATGAAAGAAATAAGTTACCGGCGCTTACAGAATTTGGATATGGTACATTGCCAGACAGCACCTGGTGGACAAGCACTTTGTTACCCGCCCTGCACAGGCATGCAATATCTTATGCGCTTGCCTGGAGAAATGCGGGAAAGTCTCCGCAAGGCCGGTATGAATATTAT
>DATJGC010000111.1:0-11848 GCA_035495345.1 Chitinophagaceae bacterium
GCAGCAACCGCAGCAGCCACTGTTAATGTTAAAGCTGTATTGACGGGAAGTTAGCGTGCGCAAGAAAATTTTTCCGCCGTCTTGGGTCAGTCAGCGCCGCCAATGGTTGCAACGCGGGTTGCAGCCGCTTGTCTTGGTACACGAAACAGGCGCCACACTATTTTTTCAGAGGAGAAATGCGTTTTATCAACTTACAGCCAGGCCGCGCTGCTAAAAAATTTTAACAGGAGCCGGCTCCGCATCTTGCTTTACTTTTGCTCAAATTTGAAGGTATGCGTTTTCCCTCTCCTGTTTCTTTAGAATGGCTCGCCGGTTTTTTAGGTGCCACCCTGGTGGGCAATAAAGACGCGCAGGCCACCGGCATTAATGAGCTACACAAAGTAGAAAAAGGAGATCTGGCCTTTGTTGATCATCCCAAATACTATACAGCCTGCCTGCAGTCTGCGGCGGATTTTATTATTATCAATACTGCAGACGTAACCATTCCACCTGGCAAGGCCTTGCTGGTAACAGACGCGCCCTTTGAAGCCTACCTGGCCATTGTGCGGCATTTCCGTCCGTTTGAAAAAGCCAGTGCCCTAGTAAGCAGCAATGCGCAGATAGGCAGCAACAGCTATATTGCCCCGGGCAGTTTTATTGGCAACCATGTTACCATTGGTGATAATTGTATCATTCAGCCCAATGTTACCATTCTTGATCATTGTATCATTGGCAACAATGTATACCTGCAGTCGGGCACAGTGATTGGCTCAGATGCATTTTATTATAATGGTAAGAAGAGCCGCGAGCTTTGGTACAAGCGCATGGAAAGCTGCGGCCGTGTAATCATCCAGGATGATGTGGAGATTGGTGCCAACTGTTGTATAGACCGCGGGGTTACGCATGATACCATTGTAGGCAGGGGTACCAAGATGGACAACCTCATTCATATAGGGCATGATACCGTCATTGGAAAAAATTGTTTGTTTGCTGCACAGGTAATTGTAGGCGGCTGCGTAAACATTGAAGACGGCGTTACACTCTGGGGGCAGGTGGTGGTTAATAAAACGCTTACCATTGGTGCCAATGCTGTGCTTTTAGGCAAGACGGGCGTGGTGGGTGATATTGCAGGCAATAAAACTTATTGGGGTACACCGGCACAGGAAGCCGGCGCAGCAAGAAGAGAACTGGTATGGATAAAACGCATTCCTGAACTCTGGAACAAAGTCATGAACCCTTAGAATTTTTCACTGCCTTTTTAGCAATGGCAGGCAATGAGGCCTCCCCTTTTTTACGGCCGGTAATCATAAGGCAGATCGTCTGCCAGTTTGCGCCAGCTCCAGTAGCCAATATTTATAACATCGTTCTGATCATAGAAATAGCCGTTCTGTTGTATCACAAATCCGTCGGCCACATCCAGAATACTTATTTGGGCGATGATGCTTGACGGCATTTTGTTCTCGCGCAGGTACTGCGGATCCGGCGGCGCATTTTTATAGATTATCCGCAGGCGCCCGTTGTAGCTTACCTCCACGTCATTGTTCTCAATGGTTTGAAAAAAGGAGGTATCATAAGGATTTTCTATCACAGTAGTCTTTAAGGTTTTTGAGGTGCTGTCTACCTTCTCCAGCACAAAGCCCTCTTTCTCCAAACTGTGTGTATACCAGCTGCGCATAAAGTGCAACCTTGAACCACGGTAAGCTTTCTCACGGTTCAGTTTCCACTGGGCTTTCTGTTCATCTGTACCGGGCAGTTCTTCATAAAATGGAAAGCCGGTGAATACACTAAAACCCGGACCGTATTCATGCGCAAAAGAATCCAGCTGAAATTTTATTTTATAGCCCAGTGATTCATTCACAATCATCAAATCTTCCTTTGCCTTTACTTTCAGCCGGTTTGTTTTTTTTCTGAAATAGAACTGCAGTGCTTCGGGGTTCTGTATGGTTGTGTGTGTTGCATTGGAATCATTGCCCAGGAAATTATCCATAAAGAATTTTCCGTAACGTGCCAGTCCGTCCGGCACTTCATTGGTGCCCACTACCGCTACTTCCTGCAGGCTTTTGTCTTTTTGCTTCATTGCTACCAGCAGGTTGCTGGCATGACTGTTACTGATACGTATCACCTGTGTTTCGTAACCGGTGTAAGAAACAATCATATCATATCCCCCGCTGGGCAGTGAAAGCGTAAAATTACCTTCGCTGTTGGTGATGGTACCCAGCGTGGTGTTCTGACAAAATACAGAGGCGCCGGTTAAGGCAAGGCCAGTGGCAGCATCCGTAATTTTTCCTGAAGCGGTAAAATCCTGCGCAATGCCCCTCAGTGAAAGACAGGTAAAAATGACAAACAGTAATTTTTGCATGGAAGTTCTTTTGTATTATTTTGTTATCAGCTGCCGCTGCACCGGTGCATACTCAAACGCTGAATGATTATCATACAGCCACGCAGCTAAATCAAAAACGCTGCCGGTTTAAACGTATTGCATATAATGCTGGCAGGCTTCCTCAATACAGGTACGCAGCGTGGTAAAGGAAAAGCCGGGTAAAGCCTTGCAAACTTTGCTGTTATCAAAATAAGTAGTGGTTTGTGCTATTCTTGCACTTTCTTTTGTAAGCAGTGAAGGCTTGCCTGAAAATAAATTTTTAACTTTTTCTGTTCTCCAGGCAATGGCAGCCAGCAGGGCTGTGGCCTCCCGGTGTGGCCGCTTTTTACCAAAGGCATCGGCCATGGTATTAAAGACTTCGCGGAACGACCAGTTTTCTGCACTGATAATAAAACGTTCATTCGCTATACCAGATTCCAGTAATTGTACACTGGCGCGGGCGGTATCTTCTACGGAAACAAATCCGTTGATGCCGTTGCTGTACCAGGGAAACTCATTGTAGGCATTCTTAAAAAGCGCACAGCTTGAATTGTTCCAATCGCCAAAACCAAGAATGGTGCTGGGGTTCACAATCACTGTATTGAGGCCCTCGCCTGCACCTCTCCATACTTCCAGCTCTGCGTGGTATTTGCTGATAGCATACCTGGTATTGGTAGCATTGTCTTCCCATTGTTTGCTTTCATTTACGGTTTCGCCGTTTACCGTTCTGCCCAGCGCTGCCACTGAACTGATGTGCAGGAAGCGCGGCACTTTTTTTAATAACGCCGCGTTTACCACGTTGGCCGTTCCTTCAATATTGGTGCGGTACATCTCACGCTGGTCTCGGCCACTAAAAGAAAGTTTTGCGGCACAGTGCACTACTGCATCTGCGTCTTCCATGGCATTTTCCAGTACATGATTGTCTAACACATCACCACTCACCCATTCTACCGGGTCAAAAACATTGGCCGGAATAAAAAACGGCAATTGTTGCCTGCGGCGAATGGCACGCACGCGGTATCCTTTCTGCAAAAGTTCCCTGATAATATACGCCCCCAGGAAACCTGTGCCACCGGTTACAAATATTTTGCTGGCTGGGTTAATGCAAGTAATTTTTATGGAAGGCGAAGTTAGTCCATATCTGCCGCTAAACCTATTCAGCACGGTGCGCAGCGCTGAGCGACTTTGTACAAAAAAAATTGGCGCAATACATTATTGCGCCAATCAGTTTGGTAAAATGGTATGTTAAGCGGTCTTTCGTTTAAATGGCATCCGACAAAGAAGAAAATGTGAAGTCGCGGATCTTCATTGGCGGTACCAGGTAGCTTCTGTAAGACTCTACACTGATGCTGCGCTCAGGCTTGCCCAATGCTTCCACGTTATTGAGTGCAATAACAGGACTCTCATTGAAACGGAAGTTTTTGATAGGGTATTTTATCTGTCCGTTTTCAATATAGAATGTACCGTCTCTGGTGAGGCCGGTCAATAGCAGTGTTTGCGGATCTACCATGCGGATGTACCACAGGCGGGAGACCAATACACCGCGTTCAGTGGTTTTTATCATTTCTTCCAGCGACTGGTTGCCGCCTTCCATAATGAAATTAGAACCAAAGGGGATGGATGGCTTATTGGTTTTTTGTGCCCAGTATCTTGAGTAGGCGAGATTTTTTACAACGCCTTTCTCTATCCAGTTGATCCTTTCCAGCGGCTGTCCCTCGCGGTTCCAGGTAGAAGAAGGAAGTTCTTCGTTGAAGGGGTCAGAGTAAATGGTTACTTTTTCATCCATCAGTTTTTCACCCACACGGTTGCCGCCGCCGGGTTTGCTCATAAAGCTTCTGCCTTCATCGGCACTTCTTGCATCAAACCCCCGAAACATATTTTCCAGAAAATAGGTAACGGCTACAGGCTCCAGTATCACCGTGTATTTACCGGGCTCAATGGCTTTTGCATTGGCAGAGCCATTGGCTTTCTGCGCTGCAATTCTGGTGGCAGCAAGTGTATCCAGCTTTTTTATATCATTGTATCCCCTGGCTGCATAGCCAGAGCCGGTGCCTTCTGCATTGCGGGTGGTAACGGAAAAGGTAACATCTGTATCCGTATCATACCCATACATGCCTTTTGAATTCAGGACAGCGGAAAAGCTGGTAGTGTTTTCAATAAAGCCGGCGGCGTCCAGCTTTGCTTCTTTGGAAACAGCAATGCTTTTGGCCACGGCGTCTGCACGCGTGTCTGGCATTACGGCCGCGGTAGCCGGTATATAGGCCTTTGATTCTTTAAAGGTTTGCGGGCCCAGCAGGGGCATGTATTCAGGGTTTTCAGGTGCCAGCTGTGCCAGTTCTTCTGCCCTGCGTACCACTTTTTCAAGAGAGGCATCATCAAATTCATTAATGGTGGCGGTGCCTGATTTTTTTCCGAAAGAAGAAGTAACGGCCAGGCCCAGCGAACTTATTTCACCAGAAGTGGATACGCTGTTTCTTGCATAACGGATATTACCGCCTTCAGAACCGGTTAATGCAACTTCGCATTCATCGGCCTTGGAGAAGGCGATTACTTTTTTCAAAAGAGCCAGGGCTTCATCCTTTTTTAAAATAGCCATAGTATTGTTAGATTTTTCTTGCTGTATTAATAACATTGATTCCGTTAAACCGCGTGGTGGCGCTGCCGTGAGATACCGCGTTTGATTGCGAAGGTTGCCCTTTACCATCATTGAAGGCACCGCCCAGCCTGTAATCACTCTGATCTGCAATGGCAGCGCAGGAGTTCCAGAATTCCTGGGTATTGGCCTGGTAGGCTACATCATTCAACATGCCCACAATTTTGCCATTTTTGATTTCATAAAAGGCCTGGCCACCAAACTGGAAGTTATAACGTTGCTGGTCAATGGAAAAAGATCCATCCCCAATGATATAGATACCTTTTTCTGTGTTCTTGATCATATCATCTACCGATAGCTTTTCTTTTCCGGCCTTGAGAGAGACATTAGGCATACGCTGAAATTGTACATCTCTCCAGCTTTGAGAGTAGCAGCAACCCTGTGATTCTTTTAAGCCCAGTATATGTGCCTGGTCTCTGATGGCCTGGAAATTTACCAGCACGCCGTCTTTAATAATATCCCAGTCTTTGCATTTTACACCCTCATCATCAAAACCCACGGCACCCAGTGAACCTGGCTGCAGTTTGTCTGCCACTATGTTTACCAGCTTACTGCCAAACTGAAACTTGTTTGATTTCAGTTTGTCCATAGAAAGAAAACTGGTACCCGCATAATTGGCTTCATAACCCAGCACCCTGTCAAGCTCTGTGGGATGCGCTACAGATTCATGAATGGTAAGCCATAGGTGAGAAGGATCCAGAATGAGATCATACTTGCCGGGCTCTACCGTTTTGGCTTTCAGTTTCTGATCAACATCTGCAGCGGCATTTTTTATATCTTCCAGCATATCATACCTGTCTCGGTAGCGGGTTACTATACCCTGCACCTTGGCAGCATCGCTGGGGGTAAGGTATTCATAGCCCATGCCCACGGGTGAGCTGTATGATTTTCTGGTCTGGAATTTACCGGAGGCCTTATCAATTTTTGTTACCGTAAACGTGGGGAACAAACGATGTACGTCCTGGTCTATATAAGAGCCGTCTGTAGAAGCAAAATATTTTTGTTCATTAACAGCCAGGATGAGCGAGTTTACAAAATTAGCACCTGCACTCATGGCTGCAGCATTACAGGCCATCAGCAGGTCTACTTTTTCTTTCACCGGTACTTCAAAAGCATTCTTCTCAATCGGTGTTTTCCAGCTTACATCTCCGTAACCTTTCTGCGGCGCCAGTTGCACAGGCTCAGATAAAATTTTAGCGTTGGCCTTTGCTACGGCCACAGCTTTTTCTGCGGTCTTGGCAATTTCTTCCTTGGTAACCAGGTTGGTGGCTGCAAAGCCCCAGGCACCATTGGCTATAACGCGGATGCCTACCCCGAAAGATTCTGTGTTAACAATGTTCTGCACCCTTTTCTCACGGGTAACAATAAACTGGTTCAGGTAACGGCCAATGCGCACATCAGCATATGACGCGCCCTTGCTTTTTGCGGTGTTCAATGCAATATCGGCCAGCTGTTTTTTTTGTGCCACATCCATTGTTTGTTGCAGCGCCTGCAGCGGGTCAATGGTATTTCCCAGGAGAGAGAAATCCGGCAGCATTAAACCACCAACGCCCATGGCAGATAGTTGAAGAAAGTCTTTTCTTTTCAAAATAAAATAATTAAAGGAATGAAAAATAGCGTTACCGAAGTTGGCTCATTACAGGTTAAACACTCGTTGACATTTACCAGGAACATGCGTTTTTTATTAACGCCTTTTTAATCTTTACCTGGCAAATAAAGAAAGCATCCATAAGATAAGGCAGGTTAGCAATCTAGCATTTTTTTAAAATAAAAACCTGCTTTCAACTTAATTTTTGTTCTATCCATAAAAAAGTACAGCAGGCCATGAACAGTAGTAACAGCCAAAATTGCCTGTGCTGCCACCATCCACTGCGGGCTTCCTTTGTTGTGGCGGGTACGTTTGCGTATACTGCAGCATACTGCGTGCTTGCCAGGCGGTGCTGGTAGTTGATCAACTGCTGCCAGCTGTTTTTTGGATACACATACCAGGCATTGCCTCCTTGTTGAGCAGCGGGCAACATCTGCCAACCGGCTTCCACGGGCCAGTATACCGCCTTCCATATAAACGGAAGCTGTTCATCCTGCTGCAGGTACAGCGTTACGCTGTCTGCCCGCGCCAGCGGAACAGCCAGTTCGTTTTTTTCAAGCACTACGCTTGCGGGTGCATGCTGAAAAGTAAAGAAGGGTTCTGTGCGCCATTGCTCCTCTGTATAAACGGGTTTTGCGGCGGCCCTCAGTAAGGTGGCCCAGAGTTGCTGGTAGGCTGGCTGGTTACCAGACAATGCAAGACTATAAGTTTGTTGTAAGGTGGTGGCTACCACAAAACCATTGCCATACAAAGCCGCGGCCGCATAACAATTACCGGGCTCGTCTTGCAGCAGTGGTTTTACGCCGGGCCTGTAACGAATGGCCGTGCGGTTTGCTGTCTTTATAGCAATGCGAGTGCTGTCTGCGGTTGTGCTGTGCAATGCAAGTATACCGGCAGCGGTGGGCAAATGCTGCAACGGAAAATGGCGCGTGTAAAAAGAGGAAGCGTCTGCAGTGCTGTCCATCCTTATCAATAAACCTAATCCTTTATTTTGTACTGCAGCGCGTACATTGTTTAACGCCGCTGTATTCATTTTTTTCAGCGTTTCAGGGTCAGAGAGTAATACATCAAAGCCCGACAAATAATCTGCCGTTATGGGCGGGTCATTTTGCTGTAAGGCAGTATTGAGGTATTGGCGATCTGTTTTGTTACTGCTGACGGTGGTTATCATAGTGATCAGGAAGCCTTTACCTGCCAGGTGATTTTTGAGATAGGTATTTTCAAAGTCAGGCGCTGCTGATATGATGAGGAGGCGAAGCGGTGCGGGTGCTGCCACGGCTACGGGTAGCGGCTCAGCACAAAGCGTATCAGTACCGGAAATGGCACGCAAAGTATACACCGCGTTGCCGCTGTGGAGGGGAACCGTGCGTAATTGAAATGGCTGTTGCCGACCGGCCGCAATGGTTACCGAATCTTTAACCGCGCCAAAAGCATCCAGCTGAATTGTCACCGCAGTATTGCCATTGTTATCATAATTGCCCTGTACCAACAGCGTGGCACCCAGCTCAAGCTGTTGTTGCCAGAAAATATCCGTAATGGCTCTTTTGTCTGCGGGGGGATGAAATGCAATGGGCACCGGGGCCAGTTTTTTCCAGGTGCTGGCAGGCAATCCATTCCCAAACACCTGCAATGTATCATGCGGGTGCATTCTGCTGAATGTTGTAAAATCAAGCAGCAATGGTAAGGGCGCATTTTTATACAGCAGCGAAGCATCTGTAGTGAACATCTTTACATTATCTCCATGCTGACGCATCCAATTTGCTACACTGTCTTCACTAAAACCTGGCGTAAGCAAAACATTTTGCGTACTGCCGGTGAGTTGTTGCTCTGCCGGCCATGCCAGCAATAACAGGCTTGTTACCAGCAGTGCAGTGGCCAGCCATCGCGCAGCAAGGCGACGTTGCAGCGGCCTTTTCCATTCTTTATACAAAAGAAAAACCAGCAACAGGCAGGCAAGCGCAGTTATCCAATAGGCGCTGATCATGGTTGCGTTTGTTGCAGGTGATCAAAATATTGTTTAGACAGGCCCACACGGGTACCGGATCTAGCTGCCGAGGGTAAAGTTGCAGGCATTTGCAGCATGGATTGAAGACCCTTTTGCAGCAGCAAAATATCTGCGGCGGCAACAGGCTGGTCCAATTGCAAATTGCTAACAACTCTTTTCATTGCCTGTACGGCAGGCAAGTACAGCGCCGGCTGGGCAATAGCCTTTTGTTGCAGCTGCATTTGTGCTTGCAACAACCTGCCATTGTCCGGTATCGGAGTATGCTTAACTGCCATACTATTCAGCCAGGCAATGGCTTCCCGCACATACTGCTGCGGATCGGTGTCCGGCACAATTGTTTTTTGTGTATGCGCTGCTTTTATTTTTGAAAGATCACCGCTCAACCGCTTTGCGGGATCAAGCGGCGTGGTTTTGAAATTAGTCTTTGCTACATACACCCTTGATTGCTGTTGCAGATCTTTTAGCAGGCGAAGAGCTTTGTATGCAAAGGGCAATGCCTCCTTAGGCGTAAAAGTGCGAAGGTGAAGTTCTGCATTCCACATCTGGTTGATGATAACACGCAACTGCTTTTTTGTTTGCGGGTCAAGATAGGTGGCGTCTTCTGCATTGTCATGGTGGTCTGTAAATGCATCGCGCACTTTGTCTGCATTGCTGAAATCGGCTATATCTCCCAATCCATCCGCACCTTCTGTTTCACCCGATAACTCATCTCCCAGGAATTTTCCGTAACGCAGCCGCAGCAGTTGCTGATCGATGCCCAGGTTATTGCTTTTACTTTCAAACGCTGATGAAGAAATGGTATCCCTGTCTTTCAGCAACTGTTCTGTTTCAATAATGATCTGGCGCTGGCTCCTGAAGTATTCTGGTTTCAGGGTAAGGCTGTTAGCCAGTCCGTCCATACTCATCAACTGGGCTGGATCGGGCAACTGAACAATTTGTATATCAGAACGTGTTTGCTGCTGGTGATAGTCGGTGGCCTGCAAATAAAAATACAGTTCATCACCGGGCTTCATGCCCATCTTTTGCAAGGCCAGCAGTTGCTGTGCTTCAAAATGCTGCGCGCCGGGCGCAAAGCCATTCAGTGGTATGCGCTGTTCTTTAAACTTTACAGCTTCTCCGCTGCCGCTGGCAATGGTGGCAGCTATAAAGGCTTCCTTAATGCCATAATCGTCTGTTATACTGGCACGCAGGTGTACCTGTTCAGGCTGCCCGTAATCAATAATGGTGTACTGTTTGGGCAAGTGGATGCCGATAACAGGCGGCGCATCTGGAATGGTTTGCAGTGTATACAATTCAGACAAACGGCCATCAATGCTTACCTGGTAGAAGCCGGTGCTGTCTATTACCTTTTCCAATTTCCATTGCGTATGTTCTTTACCGTTAGATTGTAAGGCTACATGCCGGCGGTCATTGAAGATAAATTCCACCTTGCCAACACCTGCACCGGTGCTCAATTCCCAACTGGCCACGGCACCGGTTTCTGCCAGCAGGCTGAAATTGTGCTGCTCCCTGGCCGGGTGCCGGGTATAGGCAGGCGGCCGAATACTGATGCTTACACCGCTGATACCTGGTAAAACAGCCTCCTGCTTTACAAGTGCAGGGGGCAGCTTTGCGGGTGAGCCTGCATTTACTTCAACCTTGTGCGGTAACAATAAGCCCAGCACTACAGCTGCCAGCAGCATTATTACCAGCCAACATGCGGGGCCGCGCAGCCGCCGGTTCAATTGCAACGGCGATTGTATAGCCGATAATGCAGTAGTCACTTTATGGTATTGCAGTTGCTCCAGCAGTTGCAGCTCTGCTGGCGATTGCAACAGCAAGGCACTGCTTTCCTGGAGAGAGGGATATTGCTGGTCGAGCAGTCTTGCAATGCCCTCCCTGCTTACCCGCCATGGTTTGTGCAGGGCCGTCAAAATTAAGAACGCGATGAAGGCTACCAGCAGTCCCCATAAGCGATTGCCACCGGTAATTTGCTGGTTCAGCACCGAAGCCAGAAAACCAATGCCCACCGACAGCATCGCATCGACCAAAAAGCGGGTGCGTATTAAACGACGCCTGGTGGCTTCAATAATTTCCCTGTTCTTATTGGCTTCCATTGTTTACTTGTTTACGGTAAAAAAATGAAAGACAACGCTCGGCCAGTAAGAGTAGAAAAGCCAATAACCACGCAAGTCCGCTGAGCGGCACTAGGGTGGATGCCTGCAGCTTGCTGCGCCGGGCCATTGCGTCTGCGGGTAAAGGCAATACCTGTGTACTATCGATGATTGCATGGCTGTTGAGCAGCGCATCCGCTTGCAGGGTGGCAGAATATAGCAACTGGTACATCAACTGCGGAAAGCTGCCTGTCCACGGAAGGGCATTCCAGGCAGGGTCTATATGCGTATACAGGGTATAATAAACACTTGTATTGCTCACTCTGGCTGCAAGCAACGGCTCTCCAAATGCATCCTTCCAGTAAACCTGCTCCTCTGCAGCACTTGTATCCCTTGGCACACGCTGGTACAATGGAAGTGGTGCAAACGAACTGTTAGCAGCAGGCAGCACAAAAGAATGCTCAGGCACTGGCGTACCAACAGCATACCTCAATACATTTGCTGCTTTTATACCAGCAGGCAGGCTATCCGGTGACAGCCAGAAAAGCCAGTCCTGCTGTGCAGGCAATTCCTTCGGGCTGGCAAGTACCGAAATCAATATTTCCTTTTTGCTATAACTGCGTATGGCTTCCAGCGCCGCCCTGATGTATTGCCCATCTTCTTTTGTTTGACTGAAAATGGCAACACGCAATGGCCCTGCCACTGTTGCAGATGGGTGCATTGTATCTGCGGGCGTGTACGTTTGCCAGTGAAGATTCAGCGCGGCGGGGTTGCGCGTTCCGCTAAAATGATGAAGATAATTATCAGTAAAAACAAAAAGCGGCCTATTGGCATCCACTGTTTGTTGCAGCAGGTCTGTGATAGCCCGGTAAGAGAGCGTTGCTGCGGCAGCACTGTCATTGTTCCTTTTTGTTATTTCCTCCACCGAAGTCTTTGCAAAACCATCGTCAAAATAATGCAGTTCATAGCCGGCGGCCAGCAGTGAATCTATCCGGCCTTTAAAATGTTGGTAGGCAGCCGCTGCTGTAGCAGTAGGTAACATCACCCAACCTTTTTCAGATGGCATTGCTTTGCGTTGCCATAAGGGGCCAGCCATTGCAAACGCTACGGCGGCCAGCAGCAGGCAACGCCACAAAAGAAGCCACCATTCTGAAATCCTTATTTTTTTTGT
>DATJGC010000112.1:0-8349 GCA_035495345.1 Chitinophagaceae bacterium
TGCGCTTTCACAAGATTTATAGGCTGTCCACTGGCACCTGTAAACAATTTGAAGCAGGCGCATCTATGCTCGTTTTATCGGAAGTTTTTTCTCCTGCTTTCTCGTCCAGGTAGAAAGTGGCGTTCCGTTGAATAATAAGATCAGCTGATTTCTTTCCAGTTTGTATTGGTTAGTGCGCAACAGGCTTCTGAGAAAGGCTGCTTCATCATACCCGTTACAAAACATCCTGCTGGTAACAACGCGCTCATTAAAAACCAGTGTTGAATCCGTGCGTTGAAAGGTTCCGCGCATGCTGTTGCAACCCGTATTGCCGGTAAAACTATTATCTGACAGGCGGAAGTTGATGGTTGGTATTTTTCCTGCCGCTGTATCCCCGGGCAAAACCGGTTGCAGGTACCACTGCCCGTTGAGTGTGGTGCTGTCTGCCGGGTTGGGTCTACTGCTCACTGCATGGGTTTGCTCGCCTGCAAATGCCAATGGGTGCTGCATTATTTTTTTACTGCTTCCCGCACAAAGTATATGAATGGCCAGGAGAACGAAAATTGTTTTCATAACCTGTTTTTTTTGTTGTTCTACTATTCTTTAAATGGAAAAATTATGCCAAGGCAAAGATTGGGCCTGCCGGCCGATGCTTTTGTGCGCGCCTCATTTTGGGCATGTGTAGAGGGTAGTACTGGGCTTTGGCTGTAAAAAATTGCGTTAACATTTACCAGCCCGCTACCATACTATCGATTGGCAGTAAGCCGGCCTGCAGCTGCGCGGCGGGGATAATCTTCAGCCGGTAACGGAGGATAATATCATTGTTGTAAGCAATGTGCAGCCACTCGGTAGCCGGGTCGGCCACCACAAACTGGTAGGTAAGCTGTTGTTGGCTGTTGCTATGTTGCATTGGCTGCAGCACGGCAATCAGCGGATTAATCTTGTCTAAGCTGGTGTCAAAAACGGCTATTGTGTCGGAAGCCATTTTACTATCGGCCAGGGCATCGGCGGTTTGTAGCACAATCTGGAGGGTGTCTCCAATGCCTGCCTCAATAACACCGCTGGCGGGCGAAAAGGCGGTGATGCGGTATTTTGAAAACGATCTGATTTTGTACGGCGCGTTGCTCAGTTCCCTGGGTGTTGCCGGCCGGTCTGTCAGCGTCCAGCGCAAATCGTCCGGAAAATGGTCTTTCAAAAATTCTTCGGGCGAAGCCAGGTAATATTTCTCATCGTACCGTTTAAAAAACTGGTCGCCGCTGTAAGAAGTATAACCGCTTGCCCAGGTAACGTCTATTAACTTCCAGCTACTGTCTACATACACTGCGTTCCAGGTATGATTGCACCTGAAGGACGGCTGGCGGGTGAGATCTCCTTTTGCATAGCCGGTGATAACGGCAGCGCGAAGGCCGGCATAATCGCACAGGCTCTTAAACAACCTGGCGTAACCATCGCAAACCGCAGACCTGCTTTGCAATACCATCTCCGCCATTCTATCATTGGCTGATGTCCACTGCGCGGTGTCTTCAAACAAAGATGGGTTGGCGGCATTTGTTTTTACGCCCGGCTTTCTGACCCGGTAAGTAATATGTTCTGCAATCCAGCTGAAAATGGCGCGCACTTTTTCCTGGTCGTTGGTACAATCACGGGTAAGGGTAAGCGCAAGATGTGCCGGTGGTGCCGGCTCAATAAATTTAACTTTATCATCTATCGCTGCAAACGACGTATGGGTAATGTCGGGTTGTGCAAAGCTGTTGGCAGAAAAAGCGATCGCCACACAACACAGCAGGGTGGCGTAGATAAAAAACCTGTGGCAGGCGTTCGTTGTATCAGCTCTACTCATAAACAATGCAAGGCTGTCTCCTTCCTGTAAATTACTACAAATTTTCCGCAGCTTCCGGTTTCAAAATAAACGTGAGCCGACTGTACTGGCTGCCAAACCTGCTTTTACCGGGTGGGTTTCGCCCGCAGGTACTGGTCGGGCCATGGAATGTCTACCCCCAGCGCAGTAGCGGCGTGCAACGGAAAATAAGGATCACGCAAGAGCTCGCGGGCCATGATAATGAGGTCTGCCTGGCCTTTTTGCAAGATCTCTTCTGCCTGGGTGGGGGTGGTAATCATGCCCACCGCACCGGTAAGTATGCCTGCTTCCGCTTTTATCTTCTCCGCAAATGGCAATTGATAGCCGGGGCCAATGGTAATTTTCTGTGTCACTGCCAGTCCGCCAGAAGAGCAATCTATCAGGTCTACTCCTTGCGCTTTCAGCATTTGCGCCAGGCGTACAGATTCTTCTTCATTCCAGCCGCCGGCTGCCCAGTCGGTGGCAGAAATACGTACAAAAAGCGGCAATTCTTTTGGCCATACCTGCTGAACAGCCGCCACAATTTCCATCAGGAAGCGGGTGCGGTTTTCAAAGGAACCGCCATATTGGTCGGTGCGCTGGTTACTAAGTGGAGATAAAAATTCGTGGATCAGGTAACCATGTGCAGCATGAAGCTCAATTAGTTTAAAGCCAGCGCTCAGTGCACGCTGTGCGGCAGCCTGAAAATCTTTAATTACTTTTTCTATGCCCGCGGCATCCAGTGCCTCGGGTATCATTTCGGTATCCTTAAATGGCAGGGCGCTGGGCGCCACTGTTTGCCAGCCGCCCTCTTCCCTGGTTAATTGCCTGGTACCTTTCCAGGGCGCCGGGGCGCTCGCCTTACGGCCCGCATGGGCCAGCTGAATACCTGCTACGGACCCTTGCTTATGTACAAAAGAGACAATGTTCTTTAGCTTGTCGAGGTGTGCGTTTTTCCAGATGCCCAGGTCATCAGGAGATATCCTTCCTTCAGGAGACACTGCCGTGGCTTCCGTAATAATCAGGCCGGCACCGCCTACTGCGCGGCTGCCCAGGTGTACCAGGTGCCAGTCATTGGCAAAGCCATCTACCGATGAATACTCGCACATGGGCGATACAACAATCCTGTTCTTAAACGTAACTGACTTTATAGTGAGCGGTGTAAATAGTTTGGCCATAAAAAGTATATACTGCAAAAATGCATTTTTGTAATTACATACAGCTGGCTATTTTGTTCTGTAGCTGATGACTACACTGCGGCGCTTAGTAGGGCATCTTGTGTTCACAACGAAAGGGCTATCCGCCGCCTTCGCTTTTAACTGCTTACCTTCGGCCCGTTAATAAGCATTATGATACAAGTGGGAGCGTACAATATTTTGCCTGTTCAGCGTAGCACACAGGTGGGCGTATTTTTAGAAGATGGCAAAGACGGCCTGCTGCTGCCCAAGCGTTTTGTGCCGGCAGGCACGCGCGTAGGCGATAAGCTGGAAGTATTTGTTTACCACGATTCTGAAGACCGGCTGATTGCTACTACGCAAAGGCCCTATGCGGTAGTGGGTGAAATTGCCTACCTGAAGGCAGTAACCGTTACCAGGCAGGGTGCTTTTCTTGATTGGGGGCTGATGAAAGACCTCTTTGTACCCAACAGCAAACAATTGAGCGGCATGCGGGTGGGAGCCTACTACCTGGTAAAACTTTATATTGATGCGCAAACCGGCCGCGTGGCAGCTACAGAAAAACTGGAGTTTGAATTAAGCAATGAGCCCCTGACCGTTAAAGAAAAGGAAACCGTAAAGCTGGTGGTTTATCGTAAGTCAGACATTGGCTACGTGGTTATCATCAATAACCTGCATACGGGTGTACTGCACAACAATGAAATTTACCGCAACATACAGGTGGGCGACCAGTTTGAAGGATTCATCAAACACATTCGGCCCGATAATAAAATAGATGTAGCCGCCGGCAAACCGGGGTATGAGCGGGTGGAAGACGAAGCGGGAAAAATATTACGACTGCTGCAGGAAAACAACGGTTACCTGCCCTATCATGACAAGTCTTCACCAGAAGAAATCTACGACGTGTTTGGCATGAGCAAGAAAACCTTTAAGATGGTAACGGGCAGTTTGTATAAAAACCGGAAAATAGTTTTTACAGAGGCCGGCATTAAATTGATCGACTAATCACCTGCCGCTATATCTATCACCTCTTATCGCCATTTACACCATCAAAAAAATAGCCGGCATGCTTTTTTGCATACCGGCTTTTGATCATTGGGACAAATCAACCTCACTATTCTTCTCTATTGTTCTTAATGGATATGATTATGCCGCATTTTGCAGCTCAGAGGAAAACTCATTTAATTTACCGGCAATTTCCATTTCTACCACCGGTGGTATACTATCTGCAGCATTGTCCATGTCTGCATATCTGTCAAGACCTTCATCCCAACCAAAAACGTGTACCGGACCGTTATTATAACTTACCCTGTACATTAACTCACCGCTGGCAACCGTAAATGGTGTTGCTATTACTTCATAGCTGCGGTTATTTATTGTTAACTCAAACGATTTGTTGGGTATCCGCTGCTTCCTGCTTCTTGTCGGTTTTGTATGTTCCATAAAATCAATTTTATTGTTAGTAATAAATGTCTGCAGGTAGAAAGACAACAAGCATGCCTTTGTGCCAGTTTTTTTGGCCGGGGCTTCTTATGTACAGATTTATAATGCTTTAGGTTGAGGCTCCAAAAGAATTGTTAAAGCAAAAATGTAGAAAAGCTGGGTAAAATAATGGCCGTAAGAGTTTCTCGGCCGGTTCAATAATAATTGTACTGCGCATGGGCTGATGGCTATTTTTGCTATCTTCATCAGCCATTGCAGGCAGGGTCATTTTTAAAGAGTGTTTATCTATGTTTTCTTCAGTTATTACCGGAACGGGCGCCTTCATTCCTCCTGATGTACAATCTAACAGCGATTTTTTTCAGCACGTGTTCTATTCAGATGCCGGGCATAAACTGGATATTCCTTCACCGGAAGTGGTGGAGAAATTTAAAAAGATAACGGGTATCAGTGAACGCAGGTATGCGTCCAGTGGGGTAAATGCATCTGACCTGGCTACGTTTGCTGCGCGCAAGGCCATTGAAGACAGCAATACAGATCCTGAAACCATCGACCAGGTTATTGTGGCGCATAATTTTGGAGACGTTGTGTCTGGCACCATACAAACAGACGCGGTTCCTGCACTTGCCAGTCGCGTTAAACACCAGCTGGGCATTCAAAACCCGCAGTGTATTGCTTACGATATTTTATTTGGTTGCCCCGGCTGGATACAGGGTGTTATACAGGCCGATGCCTTCTTTAAGGCCGGCCTTGCAAAGAAATGCCTGATAATTGGTGCTGAAACGCTCTCGCGCGTGATTGACCTTTACGACCGCGACAGTATGATTTTTGCCGATGGTGCAGGTGCCTGCATGCTGGAATACCTGCCCACTGCTGCCGGCGGTAGCGGCATATTAAGCGCCAGCATGCAAAGCCATACCGTTAAAGAACTGAATTATATCCATATGGCCGGCTCTAATTTTCCGGGTAGCAGCCAAGACATCCGGTTTATGAAGATGAAGGGCCGCAAGGTATATGAATACGCCATGACGCATGTGCCCCTGGCAATGAAAGACTGTCTTGATAAAAGCGGCCAGTCTATCACTGATCTGAAAAAGATTTTTATTCACCAGGCCAACGAGAAGATGGATGATGCCATTGTAAAGGCATTTTATAAACTCTATCAAATAGAGAACCCGCCGCAGGGTATTATGCCCATGAGCATTCATTGGCTGGGCAATAGTTCTGTAGCTACTGTGCCTACACTGTATGATCTTGTATTAAAGGGAAAGATCCCGGAGCAGCAATTGCAAAAAGGAGACATCATTATTTTTGCCTCGGTTGGCGCAGGCATGAACATCAACGCTGTTTGCTACAGGTATTAAAAAATTCAACGCCATCAGGCCGCCACCGCTTTTACATGCTGCAAAATAACCCTGAACAGCTCATCGGGATCAAAGGGTTTTACAATAATATCTGAGAGACCGGCAGCGTATACATCGCTCTCTACTTCTTTTGGCAAGCTGGCCGTAAGCGCAATCACGGGCAGGCTTTCACCACGCCTTCTTAGTTCACGCGTTGCCTCATAGCCATCCATGACCGGCATTTCAAGGTCCATTAATACCAGCCGGTGTTTAGCGGCATCAAATTTATCGATGGCCTCCTGGCCGTTTTCTGCAATATCAATGATGGCACCGCAGCGTTCCAGGAAGGCCTTGGCCACCAGTACGTTCAATGGATTGTCTTCTACCAGTAAAATAGACATGTCCTGTAAAAGGTTTGCTTCGCTAACCGGCGCTGCTGCTTCAATACTCAATCCCTCCACCGCGTCTGCCGCCAGCAGAAAGGTTTGTGTAAAGAAAAACGTAGCGCCCTTGCCTTCTTCGCTTTGTAACTGAAGGCGGCAGCCCTGCATCTCCAATATTTTTTTGCTGATAGAAAGGCCCAGCCCGGTGCCGCCAAAGCTGCGGGAGGTAGATGAATCGGCCTGTGTAAAACGTTCAAATATCATTTGCTGTTTTTCCTTCGCAATACCAATGCCGGTATCTTTTACCGCAAATTGCAGTACCACTTCACCGGCCGTCATCTTTTCTACTTTTATAGACAGCAGCACAGCACCTTCTTTTGTGAACTTAATGGCATTGTGTACAAGGTTATTCAATACCTGGCTGGTGCGCGAAGGATCTCCCATTACGCGTTGGGTGAGCAGCGGGTCAATATCAAGGTTCAGCGAAATGCGTTTATCATTTGCCAGGTTTTGAAGACCGGCTACAATATTCCTGGCCAGTGCCGGAAGGTCCATGGCAATTTGCTCAATGCTGATTTTGCCGGCTTCAATTTTATTATAGTCCAATATATTGTTTACTACAGACAACAGGTTATTAGCAGAAAACAAAAGTACATTCAGGTGTTCCTGCTGGTCTTGTCGCGGCTCGCTTCGTTTTAATAAATGCGCCATACCGATGACAGAATTCAGCGGCGTGCGTATTTCATGAGACATGGTAGACAGGAACTCAGACTTGGCCTTCAATCCTTCCTGCGCTTCAGTAGCCGCCTGTTGCAGAATGCCGGCAAAACGGTGAGAGAGTACCAGTGATTGTAAAAAGAAGAATGCAATATAGCCTGCAAACACCCACCATTTCAGTTCAGGTATGATGTTGAAGTAGCGAAGATTAACAGCAAGGTATACCAATAGCATTACGCCGCTGCTGAGAAACGCATACCATGAACCTTTGCGTTTGTGAATAACAGCCTGTATGTATACATAAAATGCGTACACAATGTAAAGGAACATGACCACCAGGAAGTAATTGAGCAATGCCGTAAAAAAGACCGGTGGGCCGGCAATAATTAGGGCTGCATAGCCAAGGCATAACCAAATGATGGCTTTCATTACTGCATCAATGGTATCCTTGCGGTACAGCAATCTTGTATACTGGGAAAAGAGCGCTACGCCCAATACCAGCGACAGGTACTCCAGCCGAATGGCAATAAACCAGTTGAGTTGCGGAAATAGTGAGTGCAGCACATAGAGGTCAGTGCCAATCATCCGGTAACTGGTGACAATGCAAAAAACAGAAAAATAAAAGATGATCTTATCATTTCTGCCAAAGACAGACAAACCCCAGAAGAACAAACCGCCCATGAAGAGGCAGCCTGCCAGCACCAGGTCGAGCGCCGTTTCCTGCCGGTATTTTAAGGTGAGTTGCTCCTTATTGCCAATGAATATTTCTTTGTAAGCACCCCCTTTGGCATGCCAGAAGTTAGACAGCTGCATCACCAGGTGCAGGGTATCTGAAGTCAGGGCAAGCGGTACTACGCTGGTGGCCCAAAACGGGCTGCTGTTGTTTGCGTTACTGCCGGTGACGCCATTGTTCGCTATTTTTTGTCCGTTTGCAAACAGGGCATACGCACTATAGGCATCGGGTATTTCAAGCGCCAAGGGTGGATGGTCTTTGGGCAGTAACACCGTTAAGGCATAGCTGGCATAACCCTGAGAGGGAAGGGCCTGTCCGTTGTTCGCTATATTTTTCCAGAGTTGCGGGTAGGCTGCAAACTGCCTGCCTGCGAGGGATGGACTGTCTGCGGTGATCAGTTGTTGCCAGTAAAACGCCCAATCGCCTGTTAAGGAAGCGGGTGTTGTGGATAGGGATTGATTGCGAAGATCTATGATACCATTTGCAGCCAGCGGTAGTTTCTGCTGTCCGTACACTTTACAGCTACAGCAGCAAATGAGCTGAAGTAAAACAAAAAGTAGGGTTGCGTATGGCCGGTGTCTGTGGTTGGTTTTCATATTGGATCCTGCACGCTGCTATTGTCGGTATCATCAGCGGTTATACAACGTGAAGCCGCTCAAAAACTGATAACAAGCGTTAAAAAACATGGCAAAACACGTATAAAATAATCCATATTTAATCCTCCCCCGCTAACAAATAAGTG
>DATJGC010000113.1:0-4941 GCA_035495345.1 Chitinophagaceae bacterium
AGACCTCACAGAAATCATCATCAGTGATCTCCAGGAAGGCATTTTTTATAGTAAACTGGTTTGTGTAAGTGAGAATGACACGGTAGAAATTGATTCACGCACTTCTGATGCACTGGCACTGGCCGTTCGGTTTGGATGCCCTATCTATACCTACGAACATATTTTGGAAAGTGCCGGCATACTCATGGAAGACACCGGTAAAAAGAAAAAGGGCGATGCCCACGCCAAACCCGTCAGCGAACACGCGGGCCAGGAAGACCTGAAAAGCCTGACACTGGAAGAATTACACACCCTGCTGAACGAAGTGCTTGAACATGAGGATTACCTGCGCGCCATCGTAATCCGTGATGAAATCAACAGCAGGAAGTAAGCCTTGAACAGCGGCCTTCACCCTGTAAGATGAGTGCAGTAAAATTATTGGCTGACACGCCTGCCATAAGGATAGCGTCAATTCATCGCTTATAGCTCTGCCTTCAGATACGCTGTTAAGACCGGCAAAAGCATTTAAACATTTTTCATTGGTTGTTTTTCCCAATTGTAAGATCAATCTTGGTTTGCAGGTATTGCAGAAGCGTACTGACGGTTATCATGATCTTTCCACTATTTTTTATCCCGTACCATTAAAAGACGTACTGGAGATTGTGCCTGGCGCAGCCTTGCCGGCCCCTGCCATGCATATGTACGGACTGCCCATCAACGGAGATACAGCAGACAATCTCTGCCTCCGTGCCTGGCAATTACTGAAAGCAGATCACCCACTATTGCCAGCGCCGCAGGTTCATCTCCTCAAAAACATACCGATGGGGGCAGGACTCGGCGGTGGTTCCGCAGATGGCGCCTTCATGCTGTTGTTGCTGAACCAGCAATACCGCCTGGAACTTAACACCCAGCAGCTGATGCAATACGCATTACAATTGGGGAGCGATTGCCCGTTCTTTATCCTCAACCAGCCTGCGCTCGGCGGCGGGCGTGGTGAAGCACTCAGCCCACTTCCCCTCCGTCTTACCGGTTATACATTGCTGCTGGCTAACCCCGGCATTCATGTAAGCACAGCCTGGGCCTTTGCACAATTGGCTGGCCGGGAAACAGCTGCCACGCGTGTTTCCCTGCGCGAAGCGGTAGAACGCCCCATCACTGAATGGAAAGAACTATTAACAAATGATTTTGAGGCGGCGGTTTTTGCGGCGCAGCCTGCCATTGCCAGGGAAAAGGAAGAAATGTATGCCCTCGGCGCGCTTTATGCGGCTATGAGTGGCAGCGGCAGCGCGGTCTACGGCATCTTTGCACCGGGCCACAAGTTTACCGGCGGCCTCCCCGCTCGTTATGCGGTTATCCAGTTGTAGACATTTTTCATTAAATTTGATAATCAATAAACCTTCTTATAAAAGCAGTACCGTATGGGAATTTCGGGCATGGTAAGTATTGTAATCATAGCGGTCACCAGTTTCATATCTTACAAAGGTTTTAAAAGCAGTAATTTTTACGCCAGCTTAGAGTTTGAAGTAGAAAAGATATTGCTCTACCGCGATTATAAACGGCTGGTAACTTCCGGCTTTGTGCATGTAAACTGGCAGCACCTGCTGTTCAACATGCTTTCTCTTCTCTTCTTTAGTTTTGATTTGGAAAATGCCTTTGGCCCGTTTAAGTTTCTTGGTTTGTATGTAGCCGGTTTAATAGGCGGCAACCTGCTGGCACTATTGATACACAAGAGCAATCCCTCTTATGCTTCGGTAGGTTCATCGGGCGCCATCAACGGGGTCATCTTCGCTTCCATTGCGGTATTTCCCGGGCTGCGAATTTTCTTTTTACCCGGTTGGATATTTGGCCTCGCCTTCATCCTGTATTCCATTTACGGCGTACGTTCACGAAAAGATAATATTGGCCATGAATCTCATCTCGGCGGTGCTTTGATTGGTATGCTGGTGGCCATTGCCTTCAGGCCCGAAGTACTGGTAACGAATACCATTCCTATCCTGCTGATGTTTCTGCCTACGATTGCGTTTATGATTATCATTATTACCAGGCCGCAATTGTTGTTTGTAGATAATTACTGGTATACGCACCGTTACAATTACACCGTAGATGACCGCTACAATGCGCGCAAGCGAAACAGCGAGCAGGAAGTAGACCGGATACTCGATAAGATCAACCAGCAGGGCATCAACAGCCTCTCCCGCCGTGAACGCGAATCACTGGAAGAATACGCTAAGAAGTAGGCTAAGAGAAGGGCTAAGAGAGAAAGAGAAAAGGAGCTAAGAGATAAAGAGAAAAGGAGCTTTTGCTTAGCTGAATTTTCGCGCAGAGAAAGCTGAGCTAACAGAGTGCCTGAGGGCTAAGAGACCAAAGAGAAAAGGAGCTAAGAGGGAAAGAGAAAAGGAGCTTTTGCTTAGCTACATTTTCGCGCAGAGAAAGCTGAGTTAGCAGAGGGCTGAGGAGCTAAGAGAGAAAGAGAAAAGGAGCTAAGAGATGAAGAGAAAAGGAGCTTTTGCTTAGCTTAATTTTTGCGCAACGCCAGTGAGCTAACAGAGCGCCCGCGGCCGCTGCCTCGCCGCCACGCCGCGTTAAACCTACGAAGCAAACGCTTTTTTACTTTTGAATTTTGAATTTTGAATTGCTCTCCAGGCAAAAGCTTTTTTACTTTTGACTTTTGACTTTTGAATTGCTCGCCAGGCAAAGGCTTTACTACTTCAACTCCGCCAGCAGATCATTCAAATCAAGCGCGTCTGTGCTCATCAGCAAATTGCCCGTTGCATCTACCGGCCATTGCTCCCTTGGTTTATCCCAATACAATTCAACACCATTCTTGTCTGGATCATCCAGGTAGAGCGCTTCGGATACACCATGATCAGAAGCCCCGGTAAGCGGGTAATTGGCCGCCAGCAGGCGCTGGAAGATAGTAGCCAGGTCTTTACGCGTGGGATACAGGATAGCAGTATGAAAAAGACCGGCGGCTTTTACCGGCGCGGGGCCGCTGTTCTTACTGTACCAGGTATTAAGACCGATATGATGATGGTATCCGCCGGCGGAAATAAAAACGGCGGAGCTGCCATAGCGTTGCATTTCCTTAAACCCAAGCAGATCACGATAGAAGGCCAGTGAACGGTCAAGGTCGGCCACCTTCAGGTGCACATGCCCGATACGGGTTTGCGCCGGCACAGTATACGCATCCATATTTTTTTGCCAAAGGTAAACGATAAACAAACGCCGCTTCCAGCGTTAAAGCATATCTGTTTTTTTACTATCTTGCACAAAATACATCGCATCCAGCGCATCATCACCATACCGCAATTTCTGCAACGCAACCTTGATATACTCAATCACTGAGTGGTTGTAGCCCGCTAGCAGACCGAGATCTGTCCGCTCCTTTTTTCGTTTCTTTTTTATTCATTTCAACTTAACAGGTATGCACCCTACTCTAGCGCCCAGCGAGGCAACACAACATTTTCTTGCACTGGAAGAAAAATATGGCGCCCACAATTATCATCCGCTCCCCGTGGTACTGAATCGCGGCGAGGGCGTACATGTGTGGGACGTGGATGGTAAACGTTACTATGATTTTTTGAGCGGCTATTCTGCCGTCAACCAGGGGCATTGTCACCCCGTCATCCTGAAAGCATTTATGGAGCAGGCGGCAAAGCTAACGCTCACCTCACGAGCCTTTCATAGTGATGCGTTGGGTGAATATGTTGAATACATCACCCGCTATTTTGGATACGATAAGGTATTGCCGATGAACACTGGCGTGGAAGCCGTAGAAACCGCCATTAAACTGGCGCGTCGCTGGGGATACAACGTAAAAGGCATTGCTGAAAACAAGGCGAGGATCATTGTTTGTGCCAATAACTTTCATGGTCGTACCAGCACCGTCATTTCCTTTAGCACGGATCCTTCTTCGTTTAGCCGCTTTGGACCCTTTATGCCGGGCTTTGATGTAATACCCTACAACGACTTACCCGCGTTGGCCGCTGCGCTGCAAAACAAAGACGTGGCAGGCTTCCTGGTAGAACCGATACAGGGCGAAGCTGGCGTTGTGCTACCCGATGATGGATGGCTGGCTACTGCCAAACAATATTGCGAAGATGCCAATGTACTCTTTATAGCAGATGAAATACAGACGGGACTTTGTCGCACTGGCCGCATGCTGGCCTGTGATCATGAAAATGTGCGGCCAGATATTTTGATCCTTGGCAAAGCGCTGAGTGCCGGTATTTTGCCCGTGAGCGCGGTGCTGGCAGATGATGCTATCATGATGACCATCAAACCCGGTGAGCATGGTTCTACTTATGGTGGTAACCCGCTGGCCTGTAAGACGGCCATTGCTGCACTACAGGTGCTGAAAGATGAAAAGCTGGCCGAGAATGCCATGGCCATGGGCCAGTTGCTGCGCGATGAACTGGCTGCGCTGTCTTCTCCCTTCATACAACTGATAAGGGGAAGAGGCTTACTTAATGCCATCGTTATTAAGCATGCTAACAAGGAAGCCGCCTGGGATCTTTGTCTGACCCTGAAAGAAAACGGGCTGCTGGCAAAGCCTACCCATGGCGATAAAATACGCCTGGCACCACCGCTGCTGATTACGGCAGCGCAGGTAAAAGAGGCTGTACAGATTATCAGCACCAGCCTGCGTAGCCTGGAATCTTAATGTAATCACCATAACTAACGGTCATGTATATCCCCGGTTTGTTTAGAAACAATGATGAGCAGGCAGTGCGTTCTTTTATGGCTGCCAATGGCTTTGGCATATTGGTCAGCCAAGTGAATAACCGCCTCTGGGGTACGCATATTCCGATGGATCTTACCAAGGGTGCCGATGGGCAGGATATACTCACGGGCCATATTTCCAAAGCCAATCCGCAATGGAAGCATTTTACAGACAATAGCCAGGTGCTGGCCATCTTTTCCGGCCCGCATGCGTATATCTCTTCATCCTGGTACAACCAT
>DATJGC010000114.1:0-2573 GCA_035495345.1 Chitinophagaceae bacterium
AATTTTGACTTGTCAGCGAAGCAAAAGCTTTTTACTTTTTACTTTCCTCCGAAGCACATGCTTCTGCGTTTTCACCCTGGACTTTACAACGGGTTCCCCGCCACCGGTAGCGGTGCTTTCTACCTCTTCTGAAGTATTGCCCTTTTGAAGGTAGTTGCCAAATATATCTGCGGCATGTTTGCTGGCATAGATGCGGCGGTTGAAGCGGTTGCCGAGTACAATGATGGTGGCTTTTTCATCTACCAGCCTGATGAATGCGGTGTTGTTGCCATGCCACCAGCCATTATGGTAGAGTAATTTTTTGCCATTGTCGAGGAATGTCATGCGCCAGCCAAGACCATAATTTCTTTTGCCCTGCTTTTCAAAACTGTAGCCTGCAAAGGCGGCGTCTAAGGTTGATTGCTTAAACAATTGACCGGCATACAGTGCCTGATCCCATTTCAGCATATCGCGCACGGTGCTGTAAACATTTTTATCGCCATACACCGCATCCAAAAATTCAAGCCGGAAAGGACGGTTATTGTATTCAAAAGAGGGCATTGCACGCGCCGTATCTTTCAGTGAGAACACGTAGCTGTCATTCATCTGCAAGGGCGTAAAGAAAGTCTGTTGCAGAAAACTGGGGTAAGATTGGCCCGAAACTTTTTCGATGATCAATGCCAGTAAAGCATAATTGGTATTGCAATAGCTGAAATGCTTGCCGGAAGGAAATTCAAGCGGCGGCTTCATCATGTACAGCGAGGTAAGCACGTCCGGGTTAGTAACCAGTTTCTTTTTATCCCAACCATTCAGCTCCAGGTAATGCACATAATTGGGCAAACCGCTGCGGTGGTTCAGCAACATCTTTACTGTAATATCTTTGTAAGGGAAATTTGGAAAGTACTTACCCAGGCTATCATCAATAGAAAGCCTGCCTTCTTCCCACAGCTTGAGCACCGCCATGGCGGTAAATGTTTTGGAAACCGATGCCAGGTGAAAGGCATTGCCAATGCCCAAAGAATCTTTATGGGTGGCGGGGTTTACAAAACCCGCATATTTCTCGTAAACAATATTGCCGTCTTTTGCTACCAGTATGCTGCCATTAAAGGCACCGCGGCGCAATAAAAGAGAATCAAAAAAGCTGCTGCAGGCGTTGTTGTAATGCCTCAGTTTTTCTTTAGAAAGGGCAACGGGGGCCGGGGCGCTGGTTAAGTGAAGAGAATCTGTACCGGGGGGAGCGTTTTGCGTACTTGCCTGCTGGTGACAGGCCGTGACAAGGCAGAATATGGCTATGGATGGGAAGATGGTTTTTATAAGGAACATGCTTAATCGGTTAATATTCTATTACATACAAATATAATGCTATACTTTCTAATAATGCTAACAGCCGTTTTTTATTGTATGATGTGAATAAAGGATATTTGCGGCTCAAAAAGATATACCGATTCAATGGCAACCGAAAAAAAAACAACGAGCTATCCTAAAGAGAAAATTAACATCCTTTTTTTAGAAAACATCAGCGATGCCGCGGTGAAACAATTTAAAGACGCAGGCTATTCATCGGTTAAAAAGCTGGGCGGTGCATTATCAGAAGAGCAATTGATAAAAGAAATCAAAGACGTGCACCTGCTGGGCATCAGGTCTAAAACACAAATCACAAAAAACATACTGGATGCAGCCAAAAAACTGCAGGCCATTGGCTGTTTCTGCATAGGGGTAAACCAGGTAGATCTAAAGAGTGCCCGCCAAAACGGGGTGGTGGTTTTTAATGCGCCCTACAGCAATACCCGCAGTGTGGCCGAACTGGTGATTGGCCTCGCCATCATGCTTATCCGCAGAATACCCGATAAGAACGCCGCAGCGCACCAGGGCATCTGGAAAAAAGAGGCCAAGGGCAGTTATGAACTGCGCGGTAAAACACTGGGTATTATCGGCTATGGCAACATCGGCTCGCAGGTAAGCATCCTGGCAGAAGGGCTGGGCATGAAGGTTATCTTTTATGATACCGTTACCAAGCTGCCCCTGGGCAACGCTGTTTCCAAGAAAAGCCTGAAGGAGGTCTTGCAGCAGAGCGATATTGTTACCCTGCATGTACCGGAAACCCAGCAGACCAAGAACCTCATCAATAAATCAAACATCAAATTCTTTAAGAAAGGCAGTATACTTATAAACTATGCGCGTGGTGAGGTGGTTGAACTGGACACCCTGGCCAGGGCGCTGAAGGAGGAACAGCTTTCCGGGGCCGCCATTGATGTATTTCCCTGGGAGCCGGAGAAGAACGGCGATACTTTCCAGACTCCGCTGCAGAACCTGCCCAATGTAATTCTTACCCCGCATATCGGCGGCTCTACCGAGGAAGCACAAATGAATATTGGCGAAGATGTGAGCAACAAGCTCTTTCAATACCTTGAAATGGGCAGCAGCACCGGCTCACATACCATTCCGTCTTTGAGCCTGCCACCACAGGAAGGCACCCACCGTATTTTGCATATTCATAACAATGTGCCGGGGGTACTGTCTGCCATTAATACAGCGTTATCGCAACACCATATTAATATCCTGGCACAATATTTAAAAACAAATGACGAAGTTGG
>DATJGC010000115.1:0-2902 GCA_035495345.1 Chitinophagaceae bacterium
AGCAATACTTTTACGTCTTTGCTCAGTTTTTTAAAGCTGTAGAATTCATCGGTCCTTTTCCAGGGGCGTGGCAGTTGTTTTGTGGCATCATTGGTAGAATCTACAATGGTAAAAACGCCTTCCTGTATATTGGGGAAGGTATCGTGAATACCCGGGTGACTTAAAAAATAGCCACCCACCATGCGGCCATACCAGCCCCAGTCGTACTCACAATCTGCGGCAGCATGAATACCCATGTAGCCACCACCTGCCTGTATAAATCTTTCAAATGCGGCTTCCTGGAAATTGTTGAGCACATCGCCGGTGGTGCTTAGAAATACCACGGCAGCGTAATTCTTCAAACTGTCTTCATTAAAGATCTCTGCATTGGTGCTGGTATCTACCAAAAAATTGTGCTGGCTGCCCAGCTTTTGAATAGCAGTATTACCTTCTGCAATGGATTCATGGTGATACCCGGCGGTTTTACTGAACACCAGCAACCTGGCAGGGCCAGATTTTTTATTACTGCATGCGCCGATACACAGTAATAACGAAAAAACAACGAGACAGGCAATGAATGAATGCACGTACTTCATATTGGCAATATTATTTGAGGCTGTTTGATAAATGACCGTTTAGATTGAATAGTTCTCAAAATACATCAAACTATAAAGATTTATCAAAATATAAATGCACCAGGCAAAAAAACCTGGGTTAGATGGATGGATGCGTACGGGTGAACCATTACGGAGTAGAAAATCCGCAACAATGAAGAATGTGAAAAGAGCAACGGTTATTGCCTGAAGGTGTAAACGAGGCCAGGTTGCAGGCCGCTGAAGGGAGAATAATCCATTTTAAAGCTCACCTGCCCTTTCTTGTCTTTCTTTTTCAGCATGCCTTCCTGTCTTTTTAAACGGGCGTAGCGGTGGTAATTGTTTACCACCTGTGTGCCGCAGGCAAAGCCCAGCAGGCCGCCGCCAATAACATCGGTAGCCCAGTGGCGGTTCTCGGTGATGCGGCTTACACCAATCAGCGTGGCAATGCCGTAAGAAATGAAGGGCACCAGCGGTATATCTTTATATTCTTTGGCGTACACGGTGGCGGCAGCAAAGGCAAGGGCCGTATGGCCCGAAGGAAATGCGCTGTTATCGCTATAAGGTAGTTTATAAAACGGACCGTGGAAGCGGGCAGAATTAAGTTCAGAATTTGGGTCAAAGTTTACCGGGCGGTTACGGCCGGATAATTCCTTAAAGAGTGTTGACCAAAAAGTGGCGGTTATATATGATTGAAAGGCCAGTGCTGTGGTAGTGCGTAGTTTTTCATTCTTAAAAATAAACCCGGTAGTGGCAATGGCTGCCAGTGGAATTATTTCAAACTGGGCACCGAGGTTGGTAAGGGTTTTACTGGGCTTGGCAGACCATTCATTGTTATTCCGGAAGGTGACCGCCCATCGCTGTATGGGTTTATCAAGAAAGGCGAAACCAACTGCCACCCCTACCAGTGCAGCATCACGCACAAAAGCATGTTTGGCGGGCTGAAAGGGCGAGAGTGCCTGTTGCTTAAAATCATCCAGCAACAGCTGGCCGAAGACGCGCGGCGTTATCTTCGTTTTTTCATTATAGAGCGCCGGCTCTGTATAATTTGTTTGTCCAGCCGTGTCAGACTGCTTTTTAAGACTGTCCAGTTTATTGGCCAGCGAATCTGGCTTCTGCGCAACAACCAGTTGTGGAAGGGTATACAACAGGAACAACAAACTGAGACATTTTATCCGCATATTGAACACTTTGTTATTAATACACAGGCGGTTGCACGCGTCAACCCTTCAAAAAACAGTTTTTGATGGTGATGGTGCCAGCAGATAACCACCCAAATGTATCGATTAACGCTTATGCCATAACAGTTTATTGTATGACCAGCCAATTGATGTATATAATATATCATGCCATTTTTTTTTAAAATGGATGAAAGCTTTCCCATTAACAAATAATCACAGATGAGTGCTGTTGGCCAGCACTGTAACAGCGGCTAGCCGAAAGATGTTTCGATTTATGTAATTTTATAATTATGAAATACAGACAACTTGGTAATACGGGCGAAAAGATATCGGCGATAGGACTCGGCTGCATGGGGATGAATTTTGCCTATGGCACTACAGACGATAAGGAAAGTATGGCAACACTGGAAAAAGCCATTGACCTGGGCATCAATTTCTGGGATACTGCAGATGTTTACGGCAATGGCTCCAACGAAACGCTGATTGCGCGGGTTTTGCAGCAGCATCGGTCCAAGGTATTTATTGCCACCAAATTTGGTTTCCGGATGAAGCCTGATAATGCCGGGCCGGCCGGTATGTATGTAGATGGTTCAGTGGCCTGGCTGAAACAGGCGGTTGAACGCAGCCTGCAGCGCTTACACATAGACGTTATAGACCTTTATTACCTTCACCGGGTAGACCCCACTGTACCTATTGAAGAAACGGTGGGCGCCATGGCTACGCTGGTAAAAGAAGGCAAAGTACGTTACCTGGGCCTTAGTGAAGTGTCTGCCGCCACCTTGCGCAGGGCGCATGCGGTACACCCCATCAGTGCACTGCAGAGTGAGTACTCTGTACTTACCCGAGACCCCGAAGGAGAAATATTGAAAACGCTTCGTGCACTGGGCGTTAGCCTGGTGGCATTTTCGCCGCTGTCTCGCGGACTGATCACCAACACCCTGGCCATTGAACAGTTACCTTCCACCGATTTCAGGACCACCCTGCCCCGCTACCAGGGAAGCCATGCGCAAAACAATCTGCAGCTTACACGTGGTTTTGCCGCCATTGCGGCAGCCAAACAATGCACTCCCGCCCAACTAGCCATTGCCTGGGTGCTTGCACAGGGAGAAGACATTATCCCGATACCCGGCACCAAAAAAAGAAAGTACC
>DATJGC010000116.1:0-13690 GCA_035495345.1 Chitinophagaceae bacterium
CGGCTTACCAGCCTACGTTTCTTGCACGTCTGCAGCTGATGGCTACCAAAGACGTCCCTGTCTTTGAACGGTATGTGGCAGACAATGACCCGCTGTTTCATCAATACCTTTCCTACACGCTAAAAGAACTTACAGAAGACATCAATGCACAACGCTTCCTCATCAACAAACATTTAACCAATCTGCCGGAGAACATGCTTCGCCGCGAAGCGGTACACCCCCTGTATGGCCGCTTTACCACCGCGCAATGGGCAGATTTTTTTCTCCTGCATGAGGCCCATCATCTTTTTACCATTTTTATGCTAACGGCTAATTTGCGCAAACGTTTTGCTGAGTAATTTTGCAGCAATGCTTTAATTTTATATTTATGGGGATTGAGAAAGACATTAGCCAGTCAAAGTTCAGGAACGAGTACCAGAAGGCCACTATCAACTTAATTTACACCTACAACTGGATGAATGAGCGTATCAAGAATATGCTTGATCAATATGACATTACACCACAACAGTTTAATATACTGCGTATTCTCAGGGGGGCGGGCAAACCTATTTCCACCCTGCAAATACGCCAGCGCATGCTGGATAAAATGAGCGATACCAGTCGTATCGTAGACCGCCTGCTAAAAAAAGATTTGGTAAGAAAAGTAGTTTGCGAGGGAGATCGCCGGCTGGTAGATGTTACCATTTCTGAAAACGGCCTTGCGCTGCTGCAACGTATAGACAGTCACCAGGATGATATGGACGGCGTTTTTAAAAACCTTGATGAACAACAGGCCATAACGTTAAATAACCTGCTCGACAAGATCAGGAGTAATGAATAATGTAATTTCACGCCCTAAAATTCGTTTGAAAGGCATGCATTACAGGATTGTTTCACTACTGGCAGGGTTTCTTTTACTGGCAAGTTTTTCTTTTGCGCAACCAAAGGCAGAATTCAGGGGCGTTTGGGTGGCTACCGTAGATAATATAGACTGGCCCTTACGCGGAGACTATAATTCAAACAACCAAAAGGCGGCCTTCATTAACCTGCTTGATATGCACCAGCGCAATGGCATGAATGCCATTATCATGCAAATCAGGCCTGCGGCCGATGCCTTCTACCCCTCTCCTTATGAGCCCTGGAGTGAGTGGCTTACGGGTAAACAAGGTCGCCCGCCGGTTCCTTATTATGACCCTCTCCAGTTCATGATTGAAGAAACACACAAGCGTGGCATGGAGTTTCATGCCTGGTGCAACCCGTACCGCGCAGAGTTCTCTATTGGTAAATCATCCATCGCACCCACGCATATTACCCGCATACATCCTGAATGGTTTCTTCCTTATGGCACCGTGCGTTTGTTTGACCCCGGCAACAAGGAAGCGCAGCAGTACGTGGTACAGGTTATCAGGGATATCGTACGCCGTTACCCAATTGATGCCATTCATTTTGACGATTACTTTTACCCTTACCGTATTGCCGGTAAAGAGTTTCCGGATACGGCTTCGTTCAGAAAGTATGGAAACGGCATGAACAAAGATGATTGGCGCCGCAGCAATACAGACAGCATTATACTGGCCCTCAGCAAAGCCATCAAAGAAGAAAATCAGTATTGTCGCTTTGGTATCAGTCCGTTTGGCGTTTGGCGCAATGCAGATAAAGACAGCATGGGCAGCAATACAAAAGCCGGGCAAACCAATTATGACGATTTATACGCCGATATTCTTTTATGGCTGCGCGAAGGCTGGATAGATTATGTGGCACCGCAACTCTACTGGGAGTTTGAACATGCGCATGCGCCCTACGGTCCGCTGCTCGACTGGTGGAACAAACATACCTATGGCAAGCATTGTTACATAGGATTGGGCATCTTCAGGGCCGGTAGCAATGCAAACTGGCGCCAGAAAGATGAACTGACCCGCATGATCAGGGAAATGCGCAATATGCCCAATATTCAGGGCGCCATTTACTTCAGCAGCAAATCTTTTGATAGAAACCCCAATGGCTGGAACGACAGCCTTCGCAATAACTATTACCGTTACCCTGCCATTGTACCACCCATGCCATGGATAGACAGCAGCATTATTGAAAAACCCGTTTTATCCATTTCCAGTACAGGCCCCGGCGCCTATGGAACTACTTTGCACCTGCAGGCGAAGGAAAGTACCAAGGAGATAAAATCATTTATCGTGTATAATTTTGAAATGGGCGATGCCATACTAAATAAAAACGATCCAAAAAACATTGTGAAGGTGATACCCGCCCTGCGAGATACCATGGACTATGTGATTCCGCAGGCGGCAGATAAAATGAAACGTTTTGCCGTTAGCTGTATTGATTTTGAAAATAACGAGAGCGAGCTCAGCATCTGGCCACCATTGTAAAAGCTGTGTTGGCGGGGCTTTGCGCCGCAATAATTTGTGGCCGGCCATTCAATCTTTTTTACCTTCGTATTGTAATAGTTAATACAAAAAAACATAGCCATGCCCGGATTTGAACTTTTTGGCGTAGACGAGAAAGACAGTGTAAATGATGTACTGGCCACAGGCATCATGATGCGTTACGGATTTGACGGTCCGCGCAAAGGTGTCTGGAAATCAAAGGAGCTGGAAGCAGCTATCTGCAACACATTCGGTACGCAGTACGCGCAGCTGGTAAGTAGCGGTACGGCAGCCCTCACCACGGCAATGGCCGCACTGGGTATTGGCTATGGAGATGAAGTGATACTACCCGCCTTTACATTTGTAGCCAGCTTTGAAGCCGTGATCAGTGTAGGTGCGGTACCTGTTTTTGTAGACGTAGATGATACACTTACGCTCAGCCCCTCCGCCGTACGCCAGGCCATTACCAACAAAACAAAATGCATCATGCCCGTACATATGTGCGGCAGCATGGCAGATATGGATGCGCTGGAAGATATTTGCCGTGAGCATGGCCTGCTTTTGCTGGAAGATGCCTGCCAGAGTATCGGCGGTACGCACCGTGGCAGAAAGCTCGGTAGCATTGGAGATGCCGGTACCTTTTCTTTTGATTTTGTGAAAACCATCACCTGTGCCGAAGGCGGCGCTGTCATCAGCAACCGCAAAGATGTTTTTATAAAAAGCGATGGCTACAGTGATCATGGTCATGACCATGCCGGCGTGGATCGCGGCGCAGACTTACATCCCTTTGTGGGCTATAATTTTCGAATTTCAGAATTGCATGCTGCCGTGGGTTTGGCGCAGATTCAAAAGCTCGACCAGTTCCTGGATATCCAGAAACGCAATCATGCTGCACTGAAAGATATGCTGAGCCAGGTGCCGGAAATTAGTTTCAGGCGCGTACCCGATCCTGAAGGTGATAGCAAGACCTTTATCAGCTGGTTTTTGCCCACGGAAGCCATTACAAAGGCAGTAGTGGCCGCCCTCAAAGAACAGGGCATACTGGCCGGTAATTTCTATTGGTTTGATAATAATTGGCACTATATCCGCAAATGGGATCACCTGAAAGAAGGCGTTACGCTGAATGCCCTGCACCCTGAACACAGGGAAGCGGTAATACATCATGCCAGCAAAGATTTTAGTGCGAGCGATGCCGTTATGAGCCGTTGCATTTCTACGGCCATCAGCCTGGTATGGTCAGAAGAACAGATAAAGGAGAAAGGCGAGAAACTGGTGAATACCATCCGCCAGGTGCTGCAAACGCAGGCAGTGACGGCTTAAAATTATCCTGCTATTATTTAAACATAAATGGCCGGTAAACCGGTCATTTTCCTTCCAGCCTGTTTACGTAATCAAGGCTGCCCAGCCGCAAACGAAGCGGTATGGCGGTAGCCTTCTCAAATTGCCATTCTTTACGGCAGATAAAACCCAGGTGGCGTGCATAGAAATCGCCCGCAACACCCGCAGTTACCGGCTTTGCAAAAATGGAAGCGGCGGTTAAAGGGCCATTAAATTTTTTATCGGCAGCGTTCGTTTTTCCAGGCGTCTTCGGTAACATAACCGACTGAAAAACAACCGGCGAAGGTACTACCGTCAGCGTTCTCCCCTGCCCATTTACCAGTACTGATAAGGACATACACAGGAACACAATAATAAATTTATAAGGGGGATAGTACGACATATCTCTTTTTGTACGTAAATTACGGCCTGATTTTTGTGGCAGGCCGCCACTTTTTCATAGAATATTTAGTAAGAACTAGTTGTTATAAATCCTAAGCAAGTTATGTCACTGGGGCAGAGTTTACAACAAAGATTACTCCAAAAATTATCACCACAACAGATTCAGTTAATGAAGCTGTTGCAGGTTCCTACAGCCAATCTTGAAGAGCGTATAAAGGAGGAGATGGAAGAGAATCCCGCACTGGAAGCGGGCGAAGACGGTCACGATGAAAGCATGACCGAAGATGTAAAAGATGAATTTGACAGCAGCAGCGATGAAGAATATGAGGCAGATGGCAGCGAGGAGCAATATGATAATATAGATGTCAGCGACTATGTATCTGACAGCGACGACGAGGTGGGCGATTACAAATTAAGGGATGATAATTACGGTGATCCGGACGAGCAGAAGACAGTGCCGGTACGGGTGGAAACATCCTTCCATGAAATGCTGGCCGACCAGCTGGGCATGCTCAACCTGGACGATCGCTCTCAAAAGATAGCTGAACAGATCATCGGCAGTATAGATGATGATGGCTACCTGCGGCGCGAGAGCTCGTCTATTAAAGACGACCTGGCCTTCAGGCAGAATATTGATGCCAGCGAAGAGGAGATTGAGAAGCTGATAGAAAAAATACAGCATTTTGACCCCTCCGGTATCTGCGCACGCAACCTGCAGGAATGCCTGCTGCTACAGCTCTACCGCAAACTGGGCGAAGGCCGGCCGGTAGAACAGGCCATCATGGTGCTGGAAGATTACTTTGAAGAATTTACCAAGAAGCATTACGAGAAAATACAGCGCGGACTGAATATAGATGATGACGGCCTTAAAGACATCATTACGCAAATAGTAAAGCTCAATCCAAAACCCGGTGGCAATGTTGGCCACATGAACAAGGGAGAAAGCTATATCATACCTGACTTCTTTATTTTCAATAATGCAGGTAAACTGGAACTTACGCTGAATTCGCGCAACGCACCAGACCTTCGCATCAGTGAAGGCTACCGCGATATGCTGAAAGACTACGACCGCGGCAGCAAAAAAGACAAGCGCCAAAAGGAAGCCGTTCTCTTTATCAAGCAAAAGATTGACGCCGCCAAATGGTTTATAGACGCCATTAAGCAACGCCAGCATACGCTTACCAGTGTAATGGGCACTATCATGGAGTATCAGCATGAATTCTTTGTAACAGGTGATGAGACCACCATGCGGCCCATGATCCTGAAAGATATTGCAGAGCGTACCAACCTGGATATTTCTACCGTAAGCCGCGTGGCCAACAGTAAGTTTGTACAAACAGAGTTTGGCACCTATCGCCTTAAATTCTTTTTCAGTGAATCGCTCAGCACTGAAAGCGGGGAGGAAGTGTCTACCCGCGAAGTGAAGAAAATTCTTAGTGATATGGTGGGTGATGAAAGCAAGAAGAAGCCATTGAGCGATGAACGCCTTACTGAACTGCTCCAGGAAAAAGGTTATAATATTGCCCGTCGTACCGTGGCCAAATACCGCGAACAGCTGAACATACCCGTGGCCAGGTTGAGGAAAGAACTCTAACGGAAAGACCTATGCGCGCAACATGGGCAATCTAACAGGTATAAGAATATGCAAGACAACAGCACCGCTGCCACTGAGTACCCCGCATTGCAAACTTGGCCAGGGCCTGTACGGGTATTTGGGCAGGTAGTATCCTTTTTGTTTCATCCACTGTTTATCCCTTCTTATATAACGGCCTACCTGCTCTATGCAGATCCATATGCCTTTGCCGGCATGAGTGAAAAAGGAAAAATACTGAAACTGATCAGCGTTGCCTTCAGCACTTCTTTCCTGCCCCTGTTTAGTGTGGCACTCATGAAACAGCTTGGTTTTGTTACCAGCATCTACCTGAAAACACAAAAGGATCGTATCATTCCCTATATCGTATCCATGATATTTTATTTCTGGGCATGGTATGTTTCAAAAAATCTTCATGATAGTGGACAGCTGGTGGCTATGCTGCTGGCGGTATTCTTAAGCTGCATTGCAGGCATGATGGCCAATATCTACTATAAGATTAGTATGCATGGTATTGCGGTGGGTGCGCTGTTTGTGCTCTTTCTGTGGATGGCTTCCAGCGGTAACGCGGCGGGTGGTACGTGGTTGGCCATCGCCACCCTGGTTACAGGGCTTGTTTGCACGGCCCGCTTAATAGTATCTGACCATACCAGCTTTGAAGTATACAGCGGCCTCATGGTGGGTGCACTTTGCCAGTTGGTGGCCATTGCCGTGGCGGGTTGATAAGTCATTCTCAATGATGTTTTGCGCATTTGCCAGCCTTCTTCTCACAACGCTGGTTTATCAATCTCTTCTGCTTACTGTATAAAAACAACAAAGCCCAATCATAGGGTACGATTGAGCTGTTGTTTTTCCAAACCATCTGTATGTAAGTCCAAGCTAGCCGTTAAGTATCTTTGATTTTGTTAAGTATTTTTTTGTGGGGTGATAAATAAAAAGGCAGCTTCCGTTTTTAATGGTTTCAATAACATCATTCACATCGCTCACTGGTACTGCGGGGCAACCAAAACTTCTTCCTGCGGCGTCTGCATAGTCAGACCCATGGATTACAATGTTGCGGGCATCGGCCTTATCATTAAAACCTCTTTCCAGGCCTTCTATCTTTAGTGACAGGCCATGACCTCCGTAGTAAGTAGATTCTGTCTTGTAAAAACCAAGACTGCTCATATGGCTTTCCGGACTATTAGAAAACTTGCGCGCATATTCAGAACCTGAGCGTTTGCCGTGCGCCACATACGTATTAATAAGCACCTTCTTATCTTCCATATCAATTACAAACAAACGCTTGCGGCGAGATGACTGGCTGAAGTCGCAGATAGTCAGCACAGAGGCCCTTGCCAGCATGCCCTTTTTCTGCAGGTACTCATAACCCTTAAAGGCGTAGTCAAAGGCCGCCTTTGTAAGGCCCATGCTTCCCAGCTTCAGGGTTTCATATAAAACAAGCGCCCTGCTTTCTGTGGCATTGCTGCTGTTTGCCGCACTAACTGCATTTAGAGGAGATTTGCCGGAAGAAATGTTACCCGCGTTATTCTTTACGGGTATCATCAGAAGCAAAAAGGCGATGGCTACCGCCCCCGTTTTTTTTGTAAGGGTTATCATTTTGGACTTCTTGGATTTGTGGGTACGTTGCTACGTACAACCAGTTAACAATGACAAAGTATTACCAACCTGGAATAACTACAAATAAATAACGCAAAATCTTTTATTGTGCGTGCGCAAAGATAAAAACTTTTTAGCCCTAGGTATTTCACTCAGATAAACATTAAGATTACTTTAGTAAAATCGGGCTTATACGAGCTATAATACCGAAAAACTCCCAGTAGTTCATGCCCCAGATGTTCTAAAAGCGATGAGACTTTTTCTAAGTTAGCAAATAGTGCTTAAAGCACCATTGAGACCAATAAAAAAGCCACTTGAAAACAAACAAGTGGCTTATAAGTTTTGGTTTCTCTTATACCTTTTTGTGCTGCCAGCGGCCTTTCTGAAAAAGTATATAGGCAGCGATGGCCGCAGAGGTTTCGGCCACGGGTATGGCTATAAAAACACCCAACGGTCCCATGTGCAACAAAACAGCTAATGTATAGGCAAGCGGAATCTGGAAAAACCAATACGCAAAAAAGTTGATGATAGTAGGCGTTCTTGTATCTCCTGCACCGTTGAATGCGTTCATATACACCATGCCAATACCATAAAAAATAAAACCGGCACTCATTACACGGATAGTGGCAACAGCATAGCGTGCGACAGAGGGTTCTTGCGTAAAAAATGCTGCTATATAATTGGCAAACAACAGGAAGATAACAGACACGGTGCCCATAAAAATGACATTATAAAGTGCTGTTCTTTTTACGGATAAGACGGCTCTTTCAGGTTTTTCTGCGCCAAGGTTCTGGCCTACCAGGGTGGCTGCCGCATTGCTCATGCCCCATGCCGGCAGCAGAAAGAACATGATTACGCGTATGCCCACCTGGTAACCGGCAGAAGCATCGCTCTGGCCTGTTTGCGCCACAAGACTGGCAAGCACAATCCAGCTGCCAGAACCAATTAAAAACTGCAATGTGCCGGGCCAGGCAATACTAATGAGTGAGCGTATCACTGCCCAATGTGGTTTAATTTCTTTAATAGTAAACTGCACCAGGCGTTGCCCATTAAACAAATGATACAGCTGGTAGATAACACCCACACTACGGCCAATGGTAGTAGCCATGGCCGCGCCCTGTAACCCAAGAGCTGGTATGGGCCCAAGTCCTCTTATCAGTATTGGGCATAAAATGATATTGCAGATATTGGCCAGCCACAGGCTTTTCATAGCCATCATGGCGTCACCAGCGCCCCTGAAAATACCATTGATTAAAAACAGAAGCATTATGGCAAGGCTACCGCCCATGATAATGCGTGTATACACAATGCCTGATTGAATAGCGGCTTCTTCAGCACCCATTATCCGGAGTATGCGGCTGGAGAAAAGAAAACCGGGAATACTAACGGCCACGGTAATTAAAAGAGATACAAAGATAGCCTGCATGCCCGCCCTGGCTGCGGCCTGTGGGTCTTTTTCACCCACACGGCGGGCCACCATGGCCGTTGCGGCCATGCTTATGCCAATGGCAAGTGAATAAACAATAGTGATGACAGATTCTGTTAATCCAACAATGGAGGTAGCATGTTTTCCAAGATGACTTACAAAATAAATATCCACCACTGCAAAGACGCTTTCCATGCACATTTCAAGCATCATGGGGATGGCGAGTAATATAACGGCCTTGCGGATGCTGCCGGTGGTATAATCCACCGCATGCCCGCTGAGGGATTGGCGTATGAGTGATAAAACACGTGCACCTTTACTCAACCGGAGTGGAGGTATGGTAGTAGGAGAGTCCATTTAGTTAATCGTTTTGAATAAATAATAATAGATTGCAGCAACAGGGGATGTTGCCTGCCAGGGAAATTCAATAAAGCGGAGGTTCTTTACAATGGGGGCGAACCTATAAGCTGGTCATATGCTGATGATAAGAACCTCAAAAATAGGGATTTTCTAAACAGTACAAAAATGGCAGCACTTCAATTCTACGAGGAGCGTTTCATGATAACTTTAAAATTCAGGCATGAAAAGAACGTTGGCAATAGGCGATATTCACGGCGGCCTGCGTGCATTACATCAAGTGCTGGAGAGAGCGAAGGTGTGTGCTGATGATACGCTTATTTTCCTGGGCGATTATGTAGACGGATGGAGTGAATCGGCAGCGGTGATCGACTTTCTGCGCCAGCGCCGCTCAGTGCAGCCCTGTGTATTTTTAAAAGGCAATCATGATCAATGGTGCGAGGAATGGCTGCAAACCGGCCAGGCAGATAAAAACTGGCTTGCCCATGGCGGGCAATCTACCATTAAAAGCTATGCAGCAATGGACGATGACAGCATTGCAGCGCAGCTGGCGTTTTTTGCTGAAATGAAATTGTACGTAGAAGACAACAGCGGGAGATTGTTTGTACACGCTGGTTTTACTTCACCTGGAGGCCCGGCACAGGAACCGCTTGCCGCCAACCTCAGCTGGGACAGAACCCTTTGGGAAGCTGCCCTTGAAACGGAAGAAACAGGTAATGGCCATTTGCCCAAACAGCTTGGCCGAATGGCCCTCTACAAAGAAATTTATATTGGCCACACGCCAACAATATACTTCAACGTGCAGGTTCCAATGCGTGCCTGCAATGTCTGGAACCTTGATACCGGGGCTGCGTTTACCGGAAAGCTAACCATTATGGATATAGATACAAAAGAGTTCTGGCAGAGCGACCAGCTAAAAAAATTATACCCTAAAGAGTCGGGTAGAAACCGATGAAAAATGCCAGCGCAACCACCGCTTGCGGCAGGGCTGCGCTGACAATCCATTATTTTATCTCATTGATCCATTGCTGTACAAATGCACGCGCAGGATTTACTACTTCGCTACCCGCCCTGAATGCCAGCTTCCACCGGTTGCTTTTACGCTCATAAGCAGGATTTACAAAATATTTTCTTCCATTCTTTTCTACCAGTTGCGCGTTGAAATCTATATTGGCAGTTTCCTCCATAAATTGCTGCAGCCGTTCTTTTACAAATAATTGCTGGTTAGCCGGATATTTTAATTCCCACTCCGCCAGTCTTTGTTTGTTGGATGCTTCAATGGATTTCAACATTTCAGGATAACTTTCTTTATAGTTGGCAATGCTGGCATTGTTTGGGTCCTGCGCATTTTTCAACTCCTGCTTCATAGTAGCGAGTATGGGCTCAAAAATGCTTTTCATGGATGGGTCTGCCTTTTTATAATTCACCTCTGTTTCTGCAATGCTTTTTTTGTATTGCTCTATAAGGCCGTTGCGCATTTCATCCGGTGTTTGCAGTGTAGTGGGCTTAGGCTTATTATCCTCACGTAATTGGTTATACGCTTTTATAAATGCGGCGCCTGCTACCTGCTCCCTGGTGTAGGTAAGCAGATCTTTGGTGATGGCCGCCCGGTTGCCCACCGCTATGTTCTTTGCATTGCGCAAGCCATACTGGTCCAGGTAACCACCCAGCAGGCTATTGGTTATTTTTTCATCGGCGCTGGCCTTGCTGATACCCAGCTGCTGCAGAAAATCTTCTGCCAGCTTGTGGCTGGTAAATGATAACAGGCAAAGGCTACCGCCCAGCAGCAGTGCAGTTATGGTATAACGCAGGAGGCTGGTGACTGAATTCTTTTTCATGATAATGTTTATTGATAAATGATGGAATAGTGTTGATTTGCAATTTTGTAATGTTTCAATAATCAGTATACTTTTTCTGCCACAACAGCGGCGCGTACAACAGGGCCGGTAGATTGCTTTAGCAGGCTGGCTACCTGCGCGGCACAAAGGTCATTGGGCTGGTACTGCTTAAATTCTTCGGCCAGTGCCACCACATTTTCTTTATAGATGGGATTATTGATCACTTCTTCCACTGCGGCCATTAACTGTCTTGGCAAAGGCTTTTCTGTTTTTAAATTGATGCCTAACTTAAAATAGCCAACACGTGCACAAATTTCATTTTTACCTTCATGTACACCGGCTACCACCAAAGGCAGGTTATTCTCAATTCCGAGCAATACACCGCCAAAGCCACCATTGGTGATATAGGCGTCTGCATACGGCATGATATCATTGAAAGGGATGAAATCTTCTATGATGATGTTCCGTTGGGAATACCGCTGGCGCAGCGCCGCAGTCTGAGAACCCCCGGTTGTGCAAACTACCAGTGTGTCACTGTCTTTAAACGCCTCCAGCGTGGGCACCAGCAATTTGTTGATGTCTTTTTCAACAGTTCCCTGGGTAACCACAATTACTTTTTTAAACCTGTTTAAGCGCTCATCAAACCACTGACGGGTGCCTGAAGCTGTGCTGTGTGGCAACATGGGTCCGGCAAAATGAACATGCGCTGGCATATCACGGCGTTGGTATTCAAAAGAAGGCGTACCGCTTTGCAACAGTACATCGCACTTACTGAGCAGCAGGTCAAATACAGTTTCTTCCTTGTGATGAATGCCATGTTCATCAAGCATGCGGTGCATTACTTTATTAGGCGCCTTGAACAATACACGGTTTACAAAGGTCCTCAGCAGGGCCTGTTTTATTTTTCCGGCAATACTGTAAGAAGGCTCCATGCCCAGTCCCACCGGTGGCAGATCAACAGAAGAAGCGGTGAGGGGGAACACGCCTACTGCAATAACAGGAATGCCCATGCTGTCTTTTATAAACGGAATGCCGGTAAAGGCACAATCAGCAATTACAAGGTCAAACGGAAACTCCCTGTATACTTCGCAGAGGTCCTGGTAATATTCCGGACCTCTCAATACAAATGCATGTACAATATCAAACTTAAGTTTACTGACAGCGCTGTTGAGTTTTTTTCTGCCAGGAAACACATCGTCGAAATTGCCATCACTTACATCAATAGCTTTTACAAACGGATAATGCGGAATCTGGAGTTTCTTCAGCTTTGGGGCAAAGCCTTTGGAAGTGTACCACCTAACATCATAACCAAGTGATACAAGATGAACTGCAAGGCCGGTGAGCGGGTTAAAATGACCGTCTCCGGGAAAATTGGCAAACAAGATTTTGTTTTTAGCGGGTGCAAGCTGATTCATATGAAAAGGTTTAATTGTAGGGCAAACCTATTGCTCTTTGCAGGCTGTTCTAATGCCCACCTGTATGAATTGAGCGTTTCACCGTGTTAATTGTGCCCGTTGTTTTGTGCGCGGCTCAGCGTATCTGCACATGAGTTGTATAAAACAGCGGATTGACTGGCAGCTTCAGTGTATGAACAGCGGTCTTTTCACAAAACAGTTTATTAATTTTGGAAACCTTAAAAATGCCAGCGTTGAAACTGTTTTTTTGCCTCCTGCTTGCTGTGTTGCCAGCGTTGCTATTGTGTGCACAGCCGCAGAAGCAATTTACATTCACCCATTATACCACCAACACCGGCCTTCAATCTAACCAGGTGAATGATGCCGTGCAGGATGAAACCGGTTATATCTGGATTGGCACTACAGAAGGGCTTGTGCGTTTTGATGGCATACGCTACAAAACCTTTCAGCATCATCAAAACGACAGCAGCTCTTTGCCTTCTAACGTGCTGGAGCACCTCTTGCTAGACAAGCAAAAGAATTTATGGGTGCTTACTGAAGGCGGCAAGGCTGGCATCTTTAATACAAGGAAGTTTACTTTCACCCCGGTGCCATTGCACCCGGATTTTAAGGGGTCGCTGAAATCTTTGTCAAAATACTTTGTAACAGATGATGCTGGCAATGTCTTCCTGCTGCTGGGCAACCAGGAAATTCTTATGTGGAACCGGCAGTCCAATTCTTTTCAACCCCTTCGCAACTTCTTTCCTATTGATAAAAACTGGAAGCTTACCAGCATAGCAAAACAGCCGGGAACACAAAAATATTGGATTGGCTTACAACAGGGCGGCATGGCAGTCTACAATGCTCTGAGCGGCAAAACAAGTGTTGCCGGCAACAATGTAGAAAATGAACCCATGCTGGAAGAGCTGCAAAAAGCCGGTGCGCCTGAACATCTTATGTTTGATGGTAAAGGACGCTGCTGGTTTACAGTTACTACCCCTAATTACGCCATTCTGCACATGTACGACTTTAGCAAGCGCCCTGTAAAAACAAAGCAATTTGAATTCTTTTCAACACTAAAAACATACAACGAGATCTACAGGATATTTGAGCAGACAGATGGCACCATCTGGGTCAGCGGCCTTGCCGTACTGGGTTATTATATTCCTGCAGAAGAAAGGTTTGAGCTGATACCGCCCGGCTATGAAAATGAGAAAGGGATTGATTACAGAACTATTACCTGCCTTTTTGAAGACAGGGAAATGAATATGTGGGTGGGCACGGCCATCAATGGCATTTTTAGATTTAACCCCTCACAGGAATTTTTTACAAACATCAAATATGTAAACCGCGTAACCAATGATTATGGCGATAATGGAATTGCTGCTATTTCAACCGATGTTGATAGC
>DATJGC010000117.1:0-3139 GCA_035495345.1 Chitinophagaceae bacterium
ATGCCTTACTGGGTGCACTGGCATTGGGTGATATTGGCGTGCATTTTCCGAATACGGATGCCCGGTATAAAAACATCGACAGCAAGATTCTCCTGCAGCATTGTATGGGTCTGATACAGCAGAAGGGTTATAAAGTTGTGAACATAGACAGCAGCATCTGCCTGGAAGAACCCAAGATAAAAAAGTATGTGCCTGCCATGCAAAGCGTTATTGCCGGTATTGCCGGTATTACCATCCATGATGTATCTGTAAAAGCCACCACCACAGAGAAAATGGGTTTTGCCGGAAGAGAAGAAGGATTGATGGCTTACGCCAATGTGTTGCTGAAAAAGTCGGCCGCTGAATAAGAACATGTTCACTAAAACTGCCTCTTTATACCAGTAATTACAACATGGAATGATGGCGGATGGAAAACGCCGCTACATTGTTTCTTTCCCTACTTTTGCAGCCATGCCGGCAATTACCGTTAAGATCATCAATAAGTCTGCAAACCCTTTACCCGCCTATGCTACGGCGGGCTCCGCAGGGATGGACCTGATGGCGCATATAGAGACGCCAGTTACACTGCAATCATTGCAAAGACAGCTAATACCCACGGGACTATTTATAGAACTGCCTGAAGGTTACGAAGCGCAGGTGCGGCCGCGCAGCGGGCTGGCCATCAAACACGGGCTTACCTGTTTAAACTCACCCGGCACCATTGATGCTGATTACCGGGGAGAAATAAAAATCATTCTCGTTAATCTCTCAGCTGAACCACATACCATTCAGCCCGGAGACCGCATTGCACAGCTGGTGATTGCCAAAGTTGAACAAGTTGGCTGGGAACTTGTATCTGTGATTGCATCAACAGCCCGCAATGAAGGCGGGTTTGGACATACCGGAAAATAAAGACCCATGAAACAACAGTGTACCATCATCGCGTTTATCATCATAGTGCTTGCCTCCGCCTGTAAATCTGCCAAAAAAATCCAGACGGCCATTACCAAGACAAAGACCGATACCACGCAGATGATTAAGGTGGATAATTCTCATGCAGATTCTATTGCCGTGATCCACGACCTGATGAATAAATTAAACATCAACCGGATTACCCAATTCAAAACTTTTTCTGCCAAGGTAAAAGTCAATTACCGCGATAAAGAAGGGGAACAACCAGAATTAACCGTCTTTATCCGCATGCAGAAAGACAGCCTGATTTGGATTTCTGTAAACGCCACCATCTTTAGCTATGAAGCCCTGCGTGTGCTTATTACGCCAGACAGTGTACAGGTACTCAATAAAAAAGATAAGATAGTGCAGTTGCGCTCTGTCAATTACCTGAAGGAGCTTACCGATCTGCCGTTTGACTTTCATACCCTGCAGGATCTGCTGCTGGGCAATCCTATTTACCTGGACAGTAATGTGGTTTCTTATAAGAAGAATGATCAGTCTATAACGCTGATGAATATTGGCCCGCTCTTTAAAAATCTTTTATCTATCACCAACGGAGATTACCTGCTGCAGCATAGCAAGCTGGACGATGCTGACCCGCTCCGTAACCGAACGGCAGACCTTACCTATGGCGGCTATGAAACCAGCAACGGGGTAAAATTTGCCACAGAGCGGCGTGTATCGGTTTCTGAGAAAGGCAAGCTGGACATTGACATGAATTTCAAGCAGTATAGCTTTAACGAAACGTTAAGCTACCCGTTCAGTATTCCAAAAAATTTTAAACGCAAGTAAGCGTTAACGGTAGGTATACTTTATTTTTGAGCTTGTCGTTGTATACAGAAGTCCTGGAAATACACCCGTTTTACTTCACCCCATAAATTGATGTATGCACAAAATCTGTCTGTTGGCGCTATTATTATTCAGCAGCTTCCTGTCTTTTGCACAGCAGCAAGGTAAGGCGGAACTGGAGCGTGAACGTGCTGCCATTCAAAAGGAGATAGATGATGTAAAACGGTCACTTGATGAAACCAAGCGCAACAAGAAAGCCTCACTGGCACAACTAAACGCTGTGCAGAAAAAACTGCAGCTCCGGCAGCGCGAAATAAATGTCATCAACCAGCAAATGCAATTGATTGAGGGAGATATCAACCAGGGCTGGCGCGATATTACCAAACTAAAAAAGGAACTGGATACACTGAAATTGCAGTACGGCAAAAGCGTGGTGTACTCTTACAAGAACCGCAGCAATTATGATTTCCTCAATTTCATATTTTCTGCCAGCAGTTTTAATGATGCCTTAAAAAGGGTCTCTTATTTAAAATCTTACCGCGCCTACCGTGAAGAACAGGCCAACAATATTGTGCGCACACAAGACCAGATACAGGGTAAGATTACCAACCTAAACCAGAGCCGCGTACAAAAATCACTGGTATTAAAAGAAGAAGACAAGGCAAAGGAGAAGCTGGAAGAAGAAAAACGTGAAAAAGACGAGGTAGTGAGCAAGCTCAAAAACCGCGAGAAAGAGTTGCTGAAAGATATTGCTGACAAGAAAAGACAGGATTTGAAATTGAGCGCTGCCATCACTGCGGCTATTAACCGTGCAAGAATGGCCGCCATTGCAGAGGCCAAAAAGAATGCAGAAATAACGGCTAAGAACAATGCAGCCGCGGCCAAGAACAACACCAGCACCACGGCACCTGCCAAGAGTAATAATACCGTGGCCGCCGCACCAAAAAGAATTGAAAAGGAATCTACCTTTGATGCAGACCCCGCTGCCAAGAAACTATCAGACAACTTTGAGAGAAACCGCGGCAGTCTTCCCTGGCCTATTGAATCAGGCAGAATTTCAATGCGTTTTGGACCCTCTACCATACCCAATACCCATATCTATACAGACAACAAATTTCTAACGTTTGAAACAGAAGCCGGCAGGGCAGTGAAAGTGATCTTCGATGGCGAGGTATCCATGGTTACCTATATTGGAGACGTACAGGCAGTAATTGTACGTCATGGAAAATACTTTAGTACCTATAGCAACCTCTCGTCTGTAAGTGTTACTAAAGGCCAGCAGGTGAAGACCGGCACGGTGATTGGCCGTGTAGCAGAGAAAGACGACAATATGGGAGAGCTGGAGCTAGGCATTTCCAACGATGCCAACCGCAGTTTCGATCCTGAAAAGTGGCTGCGCTAAAGCATCGCCCAATAA
>DATJGC010000118.1:0-6418 GCA_035495345.1 Chitinophagaceae bacterium
AACCGCCACCGCCATCTGCGGTTCTGATTTACATATTTATTCCGGCGGTATACCACAACCCAGGCCCATGGTATTGGGCCATGAATTTATGGGTATTGTAGAAGAGACAGGATCGGCAGTGACCAACCTGCAACGCGGCGATCGCGTGGTGGTTCCCTTCCCGATAGCCTGCGGGCATTGTTTTTTTTGTAATCATGAATTACCCGGGCATTGTGAAAATAGTAATCCTGAACACTACGGTCCTGAAGGCGGTATTGTAACCGAGAAAGGCGGCGCACTCTTTGGGTACACTGATTTATACGGTGGATACGATGGCGGCCAGGCGCAATACGTGCGTGTGCCCTATGCAGATTTTGGTCCGAGAAAAGTGCCCGACAGCTTAACCAATGAACAGGTGCTGTTTCTGACGGACATTTTTCCGACAGGTTATACGGGTATTGATTGGGGCAATGTAAGCGGTGGCGAAACAGTCGCCATCTTTGGCGCTGGTCCGGTGGGTATCATGGCAGCCAAAAGCGCTTTCCTGAGAAATGCGGGCCAGGTGATCATTGTGGATACGCTGCAATACCGCTTGGATAAAGCAGCCAGTACTTCCGGTTGCGATACCATTCTTTGGGAGGGCAATGGAAAAGATGCCATTGAAGAAATCAGAAGCAAAACCCAGGGACGCGGTGCAGATGTTTGTGTAGATGCCGTGGGCTTTGAGCCGGAACGCAATATTATTGACAGGGCAAAAGCTGTAGTTAATTTCGAGAAAGGTTCACCAAAAGTACTGGAAGCCTGTATGAGCGCCGTACGCCGCGGTGGTATTGTATCCGTACTGGGTGTTTATCCTACCACCTATGATAATTTCCCTGTAGGACAATTCTTCGATAAGGGCATTATCTTAAAGGGCGGACAGGCACCTGCGCATAAATACATTGACCAGTTGCTTAAGTGGGTAACCGAAGGCAAGGTAAAACTGGACGATATTATTACACACCGTTTGCCGCTTACAGATATTGCACATGCATATTCTATCTTCAAAAAGAAAGAAGACAATTGTGTGAAAGTAGTATTGGATCCCTGGATCTAGTGGAATGCAACAACACAACTAAGTTATAAAAGGAAAGAGTGAACCAGGTATAACGGCTATCCGTCAACGCTGATGGATGGCCGTTATTTTTTATATGCCATTAGACGGCAGCTTCTTTATTGTATTTATTTCGATAATCCACGGGTGAGAGACCCGTTATTTTTTTAAAGACTGTTCTGAAGGCCTTGCTGTCTGTATACCCTACTTCATACATCACCTCGCTTACATTCTTGCTGCTGGTCTCCAATTGCTTTTTAGCAGCTTCTACCCGCACACGCTGTATGTATTCAAGCGGTGTGTTATTGGTGGCAGATTTAAAACGTCTTTCAAAATGCCGCTTGCCAATAGCAAAACGTGCAGCCAGTTCTTCTACGCCTATTCTTTCGGTAATATTGGATTCAATAAATTCCTGTGCCTGTTTAACCGGTTCATCCGTATGTTTCTTTTGTCCGTTAAACATCACAAACGGGCTCTGTGTTTTGCGGTCGATTTCCAATGCATAAATTTTGGAGGCGGTGATCGCCGTTTCACGACCGGCATATTTTTCTATCAGGTGCAGCAAGAGGCTCCAGTAAGAGGTGGCGCCGCCACTTGAGTACAAGCGATCCTGCTCGGTAACAATACGGCCGTCTACCAGTTTTACAGCCGGAAACATTTCACGGAAGAGCGGCGCCGTTAACCAGTGGCTTGAACATTCTTTACCATCCAGCAACCCCGTGGATGCCAGCAGGAATGCACCAATGCATAAGCTGGCCACTTCTGCGCCATTCTTGTATTGCTTTATTATCCAGGGCAGGAAGGCGCTGTTGTGCTGCACAGCTGCCTGCAAATCTCCACCAAGCGCGGGTATCAATACCAGATCTGTATGCGTTACCTCGTGCAACAACGCATCTGTATGCACAGAAAACTGGCCGCTGCTGAGCATTACCTGTTTGCTGAGTCCTACCAGCTGAATGTGGAAGGCAGGGGGCCGTTCCATCTGTTGTAAGATATCATTTACACCCCTGAAGATGGTAAGCGGGTCTACTACAGAAGCCATTACCGCATCATTGGGTACAAGAATGGAAATATGTTTCATACCTGGCAAATCATTGTAGGCTACTAAGATAAGATAAAGTCGCAAACCACCCTCAGCAAGTCAGGTTCACACCCGCAAAAGTTAGCAGGGGGCGGCTAGCTTTGTGTGGTAATCATTCTATCAAAAAACAATAAAAAATAGAAGCGCATGAAAAAGACAAATATCCTTTATTGGATTTGCACCGCACTTTTTTCATTAATGATGATTGGCTCGGCATTGCCAGACCTGGTGTCTGCGCAATTGGCCGTTGAGGGTTTCAGGCAGATTGGTATGCCCGCCTACCTTCTCCCCTTCCTCGGCCTTGCCAAAATACTCGGCACCATTGCGGTGCTGTTGCCTGTGCATCCGCGGTTGAAAGAATGGGCCTATGCAGGTTTGGTATTTGACCTGCTGGGTGCCACCTGGTCTATTTATGCTTCCGGCCAACCGGTACCCAATTGGGCATTTATGGCATTGCCGCTGGCACTTGCTGCCGCCTCCTACTTTTTATACCATAAAAGAAAAAGCTACCAGCAGGCATCAAAAAACAATTTCACCGCTGCACAACCCAACAGCGCTTTTCTTGCTTAATAGTTGATACCATTTCTAATTTATACAACCATTTTTTACTGCAACCTTTATTGTTTACTACTAAAAATTAAATCTATGCAAACAGTTACGCACAGCATCAGCATTCAGGCGCCCGCCCGCCATGTATGGGAAACCATGATTGCCCCGGAGAGCTACCGTCAATGGACAGCCGCAGCCTGGCCCGGCTCCATGTATGAAGGCCGTTGGGAACAGGATGCCAGCATCCGTTTTATTTCTGAAGATGGCAGCGGTACACTTGCTGTTATTACCCAATTTAAACCCTATACACAGATTGCGGCCCGCCATACGGCGCTTTTGCTAAAAGATAGTGTGCCAGATGAAAGCAGTGAACTGGCCAAAGACTGGATTGGCACCTCCGAAGAATACCATTTTGAAGAAGCAAATGGCACTACTACGCTTACAACTACCCTGCAGACCAGCCCGGCCTTTGCGCCCATGTTTGAAAAAGGTTTTCCCATTGCTATGGAAGCATTGCGCTCTATCTGTGAAGCACAGCTGCAAACCGCCCATGCGTAAGCTGATTCTTTCCATGAACCTTAGCCTCGACGGGTGCATGGCATCTGCAGACCAGCAGCTGGACTGGCACCTGCGTTGCTGGACAAGCGAAATGGGCGATGAACTTTGTCGCCAGCTGGCCACCGCAGATACCATTCTGTTGGGCAGGAAGACATTTTCGGTGATGGCCGCCTACTGGCCAATGCAAAATGGGGTGAGTCATTGCCGTGCAGAAGATTTTGCCTATGCGCAGATGATGAACAGTTACCAGAAAATTGTTTTCTCCCGTACATTGAGAATACCTGCCTGGCACAATGCATTGTTGTACCGTGATAGTCCGGCCACGGTGGTGCAGCAACTCAAACAACGCCCGGGAAAAAACATGATAGTATACGGCAGTTGCCAATTAGCGGAAACCCTGGTGCAGGCAGGCCTGGTAGATGAGTACCAGCTATGGATTCACCCCATAGTACTGGGCGGCGGAAAGAAACTATTTACGCAGCTGCCTTACACTTCGGCACTGCAACTACTGGGTACACGTCAATTTTCAACGGGGGTTGTTACGCTGTATTATGCGCCGGGCCCGGCACATATGTTCCACTAAAGCCAGCGTGAATTGTTCAATTTATCTTACATTGTTGTTTCAACAATTTACATCGCTTGAAGACATTCACCCTGCGGCTTATCACGTGCGGCTGCCTTGCATTATTCCTGTTGGTCCACGGTACAGCGCAGCCCATCAGCACCGGTGTATCATTGCAGCTGGCCACGCAACGCAAGGCCAGTATTACGGCCATTACTTACCGTTTGGCATTTGATCTGCCTGTTAACAAAGCATTGCCCGTAACGGGAGAAGAGATACTCAGTTGTCGTATCAGCGATATAACAAGACCCCTGCAAATAGATTTTTTGGCAGAGCAGCGCCAGTTACAGTCAGTAACGGTTAATGGAAAATCTGTTCCGCCGCTGCTGCAACAGGAGCATATTGTGATTGACAAACGCTTCCTGGTAAAAGGCCTCAACCAGGTAGCCATCCGTTTTATTGCCGGCAACACCTCTCTCAACCGCAATAACGATTACCTGTATACGCTATTGGTGCCCGAGCGTGCAAGAACGGTTTTTCCCTGCTTCGACCAACCTGATCTAAAGGCTCGTTTTATTCTTACGCTTACAGCGCCCAGGCAATGGCAGGTGCTTGCCAATGCAGCAGTCATGGATTCAGCTGTTGAAGCTGACCGAAGCACCTATCATTTTGCGCCCACTGATTTGTTGCCCACTTATCTTTTTTCTTTTACCGCCGGCAGGTTTACCGTGGTTACACAACGTGGCATGCGCTTTCTTTTTCGGGAAACAGACAGCACAAAAATCAGGCTGAGCACAGACAGTATTTTCCAGGCGCATACCAATGCCATTGAATTCTTACAGCGCTTTACCGCCATTCCGTATCCGTTTCAGAAAATCGGTTTTGTGGCAATACCCTCTTTTCAATTTGGCGGTATGGAACACCCGGGTGCCGTGCAATACAATGCACCTGCTTTTTTTCTGGATGCAGGCGCCACAAAAGATCAGCTGATGGCAAGAACGGCGCTTATATCTCATGAAACGGCGCATATGTGGTTTGGCGATATGGTGACCATGCGCTGGTTCAATGATGTTTGGATGAAGGAAGTCTTTGCCAATTTCATGGCCGATAAAATTACCCGGCAATGGTTGGGCAACAGCACCTTTCAACTCAAATTCTTATTGGATCATACACCCGCTGCGTATAATGTAGACCGCACACCCGGTGCCAATGCTATCCGCCAGCCGCTGGAGAACCTGCAAAACGCTGGCTCCATGTATGGTAATATCATTTATCATAAGGCGCCGATCATGATGCGACAGCTTGAACTGCTCATGGGCGCAGCTGCTTTCAGAAGCGGTTTGCAGGAGTACCTGCAACGTTATGCGCATGCTAATGCTAACTGGAATGAGCTTATTACCGTGCTCCAGCAACATACCAGGGCCAATTTGCAGGAATGGAACAAGGTATGGGTAAACCGCCCCGGACGGCCGGTAATAACATACAAATATGCCAATGGACGGCTTATGCTTCATCAACAGGCAGAACAGGGCATAGCAGCCGTTTGGCCACAGGCATTTTCCATTGCCCTGCTGTATGCAGACAGTACCCGCGTAATGAATATTCACTTAACATCAGACAGCCTTTCTATTCCGCTGCCACATGCACCGGAGGCGATGCTGTTTAATGCAGATGGTATGGGTTACGGACTCTTTCCCGCGCTATTGTCAGAAAGACTTTACCATTTACCCGATGCAGTGCAGCGTGCGGCCGGTTATATAAGTGCCTATGAGAACATGCTCGCCAACCGCGGCGTAAAGCCCATGGTCCTTTTGCAATTTTTATTGAACGGTGCTGAGCAGGAACAGGATGAGTTATTGCTGCGCAGCATCAGCAATTATCTTTCCGCCGTATACTGGAATGCATTGACTGCGGACGAAAGGAAGGAAGTAGCAGACAGCGTTGAAAACCGGCTCTGGTTAGCCATGCAAAAGCAACCCTCGGCCAATATGAAAAAACTATTGTTCAAAACCTACCAGGATATCTATCAAAGCAGCACCGCCGCCAAAAGAATGTTTACCTTCTGGCAAATGCAGACCGCACCAGAAAATATCAAATTAACCGAAGACGATTATACCTCGCTGGCCCTTACCATTGCTTTAAAAACGGATACTGTCAACGCTGTACTGGATACACAACTGGTACGCGTTACCAACCCCGACAGGAAAGCGAGACTGCAGTTCCTGCTTCCCGCCCTATCACCCAACGCTGCGGAGCGACTCGCTTTTTTCAACGCTCTAACGGATAGCAGTAACCGCCGTAAAGAGGCCTGGGTAGCCACCGGGCTGTCTTTTATACACCATCCCCTTAGACAAAGGGCTGCAGCACAAACCCTGCCCACCGCACTCAATATGCTGGAGGAAATACAACGTACAGGCGATATATTTTTTCCTCAAAACTGGCTAACAGCTATTTTCAGCAACTATCAATCGGCCGAAGCCTGGCAGGTGGTGGAAACCTTTCTAGCATCTCACCCGGATTACAATCCGTTTTTAAAGGCGAAGATTCTACAGGCCACTGACAACCTGCACCGTGCAGTACAGCGGCACCCATAAAA
>DATJGC010000119.1:0-12414 GCA_035495345.1 Chitinophagaceae bacterium
CTGTAAGGCGCCATCATTCTTGTCTCGCCATTTGAACAACCATCGCCCGCAACAAGCTTCATTGCATTAAGACCGAAAAAAATATAATGCGTATTCGTAAAAAAAATGGTTGCTTATCATAAGTTCCGTAATTTCCGCCAAAGCCGAACAGTCATATGCATAGTAAATTTTTCTATATTGTTTTTTGTAGTTTCTCAATTGGCCTTTTTGCTGCCGCGCAGCCAGCATCGCCCAATAATAAAAATACCCCTTACCAGTACAGCAGTAAGAAAACTGTTACCTGTACAAACGGGGTTGTAGTCTCAGCGCATCCCCTGGCCAGCAAGGCAGGTTTGCTTATGCTACAGCAAAAAGGTAATGCATTTGATGCCGCTATTGCCACGCAACTGGCGTTGGCCGTGGTGTACCCTGGTGCCGGCAACCTTGGCGGCGGTGGCTTTATGGTAGCAAGGGCGGCCAACGGAAAAACCATTGCATTGGATTACCGTGAGAAGGCACCGGAGCGTGCCAGCCGGGATATGTTTCTTGACAAAGATGGTAACCCGCAAATGACGCTTAGCCAGAATGGCCATCTTGCTTCTGGGGTACCAGGTACAGTGGCAGGTATTTTTGCAACGTTGAAATACGCCAAGCTTCCATTGAAGACGCTGATTGCCCCGGCCATTGAACTGGCAGCAAAAGGCTTTTGCATTACCGCCAGGGAAGCCGCCGGACTGAATGAGAACCGTGCGGCCTTTGTACAATACAATACAAAGCAACCTGTGTTTGTGAAAGAGCAGCCATGGAAACAGGGCGATACGCTCATACAAAAAGATCTCGCGCGTACGCTGGAAAGAATCCGGGACAATGGCATGAAGGGCTTTTACGAGGGAGAAACTGCACGCCTGATGGTGGAAGAAATGCAACGCGGTAATGGATTAATCAGCTATAAAGACCTCAGCAGTTACCAGGCGCGTGAAAGAACGGCCATGCAATTTCCTTACAAAGGGTATACCGTGGTTACCATGCCCCTGCCCAGCAGCGGCGGCATCATTATTAACCAGGCCCTGAAGTTGGTGGAACAAAGAAATATTGGCGCGGCCGGTTTTCATTCACTCAAAGCCGTGCAACTAATGGTGGAAGTAGAACGCCGGGCCTATGCAGACCGTGCCGTTTACATGGGCGATGTTGATTTTGTAAAAGTGCCCGTAAAAAGATTAACCAGTGAAGATTACCTGCGCACACGCATGCTGGATTATGATGCTACTAAAGCAGGCAATAGCGAAACCATCAAAGAAGGTGTTATCAATAAAGAAAGCGAAGAAACAACCCACCTGAGCATTATTGATAAGATGGGCAATGCAGTATCCATTACCACCACGCTCAATGATAATTATGGCAGCAAAACAGTAGTGGCCGGGGCCGGCTTTATTTTGAATGATGAAATGGATGATTTCAGCGTTAAACCAGGCGTGCCCAATATGTACGGCGCGCTGGGTGCCGAAGCCAATGCCATTGCCCCCGGCAAACGAATGCTCAGCAGTATGACGCCCACCATTGTGCTAAAAAATAACCAGCCCTATATTGTGGTAGGCACGCCCGGCGGTACCACCATTCCTAATTCTGTTTTCCAGACGCTACTGAACATCATTGATTTTAATTTAAGCACTTCAGATGCAGTAAACAAACCCAAGTTTCATCACCAGTGGAAACCCGATGAAATTTATGCGGAAGAAGGATTTCCGGCCAGTGTAGCAGACTCCCTCAGGGCCATGGGGTATAAAGTAACCATTCGCGGACGTATGGGCCGCACAGAAGTGATAAAAGTGCTACCCAATAAAAGTTTTGAAGCGGTAGCTGATGGAAGGGGAGATGATGCTGCGGAAGGTTTTTAAACCATACGTAATTTTGCTCCCGTACCTGTAGCCCATCACCATCAACCTGAAAATTGCACCAATGGATAGCATTGCCGCCAGCTTCCTGCAAACCGCTATAAAAAGATTTTACGCCTGTAAAGATCTTGCAGACAAGACCTTTGCACAGCTGCAGCCGGCTGATTTTTTCTGGCAACCCAATGAAGCCAGCAACAGCCTTGCCATTATCATACAGCATATGAGCGGCAATATGATCAGTCGCTGGACAAACTTCCTCACCGAAGATGGTGAAAAGCCATGGCGCAGTCGCGACAAAGAGTTTACCCTTCAGTTCACAGAAGTTAACGCGCTTTTACAGGCATGGGAGCAGGGCTGGCGTTGCCTGTTTGATGCCTTGTCTGCGCTTACAGAAGATGATTTGCTAAAAACCATTTACATCAGAACGGAGGGGCAATCTGTAATAGATGCCATTCACCGCCAGCTGGCGCATTATGGCTACCATGTTGGCCAGATTGTCTACCTCGGACGGCTTATAAAAAACGAAACCTGGCAAACCCTTTCTATTGCAAAAGGGCAGTCGGAAGCCTATAACCAGCAGATGAAGAAATCCTGATACGCATTGTTTCCTTTTGTAAGCCGGGCGCATACACCTATCTTTCCGGCTGGTATCAGCATCTCGCTTCCTCCCAACCAATATTATTCCCTAAAACGCCATTATGAAATGCATCGCCTTCCTGTTATTATTCTGCCTGCCCTTTTGGGCCACCGCCCAATTGCAGCTGGGTATTAAAGCAGGTTATCAGCGTGGCGGGGCCGTGTACAAACGGATGGGCGAACGTATTTCCGCTACTGGGGTAAGCGGTTTTGCAGCAGGCCTGGCAAGTAAAGTGTATTTTGATGACCAGGTGGCATTTGCCAGCGGACTTCAGTTCAACGGTCGGGGCTTTGCGGTGAAAACGCTTCCGGGTGATACCCTGCGCAGCTATCATCTATATTACATCGATATTCCGCTGCAATTGCATATAGATTTTTCCAAACAACGTAGGGGTTTTTATGCAAGGGTTGGACCTGTGATAAGCATCGGTTTATATGGAAACGAAAAATACATGGGTGCCAACGGCGCCAGCATCAGCCGGAAGGCCATACTCAGCACCACGGGCAACCATTTTGGGTTGTTTGATGCCTCGCTGCAACTTACGCTGGGCTACGCCTTTACAAAAAAATGTTTTGTAGAAGCTGGTTATGCGCATGGCATCGGTAATATCAACAATGACCCGCTGGGGCCGAATATAAAATCACGCGTGTACGGCATCAGTGTTGGCTACTGGTTCAGGTAACAGGCCTTACCAACAACCTTATACAAAGGAGCCAAAATGCGCCATATTTATTTTTTTGGCAGCGGTTCTGCCTACTTCGCGCAGCTTATCAATGTATTTTACTGAATCCATTTGTCTTACTTCGTCAGATACAATATGGCTAAGCCCCATGGCATCCAGGCCGGGCTGGCTAAGGTCTGCATTGTAGCGGGCATATAAAAAGGCACGACCGAGATTAGTGGCCAGCGGCAGCGGATCGGTACTGCTGTTGGGCGTGGCACGCGGAATAAGATCGCCCATTTCAAGATCAATGGGTGCGCCATAGGTACACCGGCCAATGCTGCGGCAGTTGATATCCTGGTCTGTCTGCATGGCATACATCAGGTTATTGGGCAATTCTTTTAATGTCTCCAGCAGGTTATCATATACACCGGGTGAAGGGGAGGAGCCTGTGCCTACAGAAACAATCAGCAACTTGTCTTCACCCGCTTGCCAGTTAAGGCGGTAGTCTGGTTGCGTGGCCATCCTGTACATGAGAAAGGCCGGGTTATTATAGGGCGTTACGCCGCCGTCTACAAATACAAATGTTTTTTCAGGATTGTCAGGATCCCATTGCAATGTCTCCGGCCTGAAGTAAGCGGGTGCAGCGGTACTGGCCCTCACCAGCTGGTAAAGTTTGATCTTGAGGTTACAATCAGGATTGTCAGGGTTATTGAACACTGCCAGCGGGTTATTGCTGATGGGCCAGGGAGAATCAGTAGAACGGTTCATGGTTACAATCAGCAGTAAACATTTAAACACACCGCTGCTGAGTTGCAGGTTGCCGTCTCCAAAAGTGGCTTTTAGCTCTTTTGCCAGCGGACCATCGTTATAAAAATATTTTACGCGCTTTAGTAAGAATGCCTTGTCAAACATAGCAGCGCCTTTTTCCTGGTAGAAATCCAGCAGCTGTTGTACAGACATACCAAGTGATAAGCCTGCGGCAATGATGGCGCCGGTACTGGTGCCACCAATATAATCAAAGTAATCGCTCAGGCGGAAGCTATCATCTTTTTGCAGTTTGTCTTTGAGCTGCCGTTCCATCTCGGCCAGTATTTCAAGTGTTAGTACACCGCGGATGCCGCCGCCATCTAATGAAAGCATTTTTCTTTGCTGGCCCGCCGGGTCTTTCTCATAGCGGCTGGCCAGGGGTCCCCAGACAGACATAAGCTTATTTTTTGTTGTTACTAATAAGGAAGAATAGTTGCAGTACTAACCGGAAGGAGCCTCTCTAAAAATACCCCATATAAATGGTTTGTCAAAAAAAAACGCCTTGCCAGCAGCTGCATTCTTGCACGGCGGCACACAATTGTAGCAACCGCATTATTCAATTGCCGTATTTTTGACGCCTACTTTTAATCATTGTGTATGTATCATCTATCAGCCCGTTGCAACCGCCTTTCTGTTTGTTTACTGATGATGTCATTGCTTTTGCTTGTTGCGCTGCAGCAACTAAAAGCCCAGGCCAATGTGCACCCTGTTTCCACTACATATGAATGGCCCACAGATACGCTGGTAAGGCAAAAGCTGGAAACCTGGCGGGATCAGAAATTTGGGATGATCATCCATTACGGACTGTACGCTGTGCCTGGTATGATAGAATCATGGGCCCTTTGTTCAGAAGATTGGGTTACGCGTGACAGTACCTCAGATTATGGCGACTTTAAAAAATGGTACTGGGGACTGCAGAAAGATTTTAACCCCCAGCAGTTTAATCCTGAACAATGGGCCGTTACTGCCAGGCAGGCCGGCATGAAATACCTGGTGTTTACCACCAAGCACCATGATGGCTTTTGCATGTTTGATACAAAGCAAACTGATTTCAAAATCACCAACGGACCGTTTGGCAATAACCCGAAAGCCAATATTGCCAAATATGTGTTTGATGCCTTTCGCAAAGAAGGCTTTATGATTGGTGCGTATTTTTCAAAGCCCGACTGGCACTCAGAAAATTATTGGTGGCCCATGTATGCCACGCCAGACCGCAATGTTAATTATGATATCCGCAAGTTTCCCTGGCGTTGGAATAAATTTAAACAGTACACTTACCGCCAGGTAGAAGAGTTGATGACGGGCTATGGCAGCATGGATATTCTCTGGCTAGACGGCGGTTGGGTAAGACCGATAGAAACCGTAACCGATGAAGTGCGTGCCTGGGGCGCGGCTATACCGCCTTCGGGGCAGGATATAGACATGCCTTCCATTGCTGCTATGGCAAGAAAGGCACAACCCGGCATCTTAATAGTAGACAGAACCGTGCATGGCCCCTATGAAAATTATCAGACGCCGGAGCAACGCATACCCGCAGAAAAACAGGATCACCCTTGGGAAAGCTGCATTACGCTGGGCGGTGCTTGGGGCTATGTTCCGAATGATCAATTGAAATCTACGGCTACGGTGATTCATCAGCTGATAGAAGTAGTGGCTAAAGGCGGCAGTCTCCTGCTTGGCATTGGCCCAAGGCCCGATGGTACCTTGCAGCCGGAAGAAGTAATCCGACTGCAGGAGATTGGCGCCTGGCTGCAAAGAAATGGCAAGGCTATCTATGCCACACGCACTGCAGACCGTTATGTAGACGGCAATACTTATTTCACGCAGTCAAAAGACGGTGCAACCAGGTATGCGCTGGCCATGCTTGCAGAAGGAAAACCCTTGCCCGGCAGCATTGAATGGAGCGGCAATCTTCCGAAGAAAGGCAGCAAAATGATTTTGTTGCAAACCGGCGCTGCAGTACGCTGGTCTGCCAATGGCAATAAAGTAACAGTGCAATTGCCCGCTTCATTAAACAAAGCAGGCAGCAACCTTCCTGCATTGGCCCTGGCTTTTACACCCAATAATTAAGAGACAAACAGCACCAGCATCATTTACCCTTATATTTTTTTTATGCCAACCCGTTTACGCAGCTACTTTTCTGTATGCCTCCTTTTTTCATTGATGGCCCATGCACAAACCGGTAAGGTGCGTCCACCCGCACCCGTGCTGCCATTGCCTACGGCCGCGCAACTTGCCTGGCATAAAATGGAAACAAATGCCTTTGTGCATTTTGCTACCAATACTTTTACCGGTAAAGAATGGGGCAATGGAGACGAGAAAGAAGCTGTCTTTAATCCTACCGCGGTAAACACGCAGCAGTGGGCCAGCACCCTGAAGGAAACCGGTTTCAAGACAATGATACTTACCTGTAAACACCATGATGGGTTTTGTTTGTGGCCCAGCAAGTATACCAGTCATTCTATCAAGAACAGCCCTTACAAAAATGGCAAGGGAGATATTGTAAGAGAAGCCAGTGATGCCTGCAAAAAGTATGGTTTGCATTTTGGCGTTTACCTTTCACCGTGGGATAGAAACCAGGCCAGCTATGGAACACCAGCATACATTACCTATTACCGTAACCAGCTAAAAGAACTGTTTACGCAATACGGGCCCATTGTAGAAATGTGGTTTGACGGTGCCAATGGCGGCTCAGGTTATTACGGCGGCGCAAACGAAACAAGAAAGATTAACGGCGCTACTTATTACGACTGGCCCAATACGTTGAAGCTCGTAAAAAGCATACAGCCCAATGTTATTTTCTTTAGCGATGCCGGTCCAGACGTACGCTGGGTGGGCAATGAGAGCGGCCTTGCCGGGGAAACCAATTGGAACTGCATCACTGCAGATACACTGTATGCAGGCAAACCCAATATAGAAAAATTGCTGAACACGGGTTCGCCCGATGGTAAACAATGGATACCCGCAGAGGTGGATGTATCCATCAGGCCGGGCTGGTTCTATCATGCCAATGAAGATGAAAAAGTAAAAACGCCGGAACGTTTGTTTGAAATATACCTTACCTCGGTGGGTAGGGGCTCTACGCTCTTGCTTAATATTCCGCCCGACCAGCGCGGCCTCTTTAATGAAATTGATGTGCAGTCGCTCCGCGGTTTCCGTGCGCTGCTCAATAAAGTATTTGCAGATAACCTGGCAAAGAATGCAAAAGTGAGTGCCAGCAGTTATCGCGGCAAATCTTCATTGTATGCCCCGGCAAATCTTACAGACGGAAAAGAAAATACCTATTGGGCAACCGATGATGCTGTTACTACCGGTAGCGTTACCATTGAGCTGCCGAAGCCGTCCGTGGTACAATACATTACCCTGCAGGAATACATACAGCTTGGGCAACGCGTGGCTGGGTTCACGATTGAAGCATGGAAAGACAATGCCTGGCAACCCGTGGCCAGCGCTACCACCATCGGGTACAAAAGAATTGTAAAGATTGCACCGGTAGAAACCGGCAAGCTGCGCATCAATATTACTTCGGCAAAAGCCTGTCCTGTTATTTCAAATATTGAAATTTACTAGCTATGCGTTGTTTTTTCCTTTTCATCATAGCCGGTATGTACAGTCACTGTCTGCACGCACAAACAACTGATCATGCTCCCTTCAGGGATGCCGGCCGGCCATTGCAGGACCGAGTAAATAACCTGCTGCAATTGCTGACCACCGAAGAAAAAATATCCCTGCTGGGCTATCAGAGTAAACCGGTAGACCGACTGGGTATACCAGCCTACAATTGGTGGAACGAGGCATTGCATGGTGTGGCGCGTGCCGGCAGGGCCACCGTTTTTCCGCAGGCCATTGGCATGGCCGCCAGTTTTAATGATGAGTTATTAAAAGAGGAAGCCAGCGTTATCTCCACCGAAGCGCGTGCCAAGTACAATCTTTCGGTGGCCGCGGGCCGCCACCTGCAATACATGGGACTTACGTTCTGGTCGCCCAATATCAACATCTTTCGTGATCCGCGCTGGGGCCGGGGCCAGGAAACCTACGGAGAAGATCCTTTTCTTACCGCGCGCATGGGCACGGCATTTATACAGGGTTTGCAGGGGGAGGATCCACGTTACCTGAAGACTGCGGCTGCGGCCAAGCATTTTGCGGTACACAGCGGACCAGAAGCCGGCAGGCATACCTTCAACGCAGTAGTAGATGAAAAAGACTTGCGTGAGACCTATCTCTTTGCTTTTAAAAAACTGGTAGATGCCGGTGTAGCATCTGTTATGTGCGCATACAACCGTGTAAACGGAGAGCCCTGTTGCACCGGGCAAACTTTATTGCAGGCCATCCTGCGGAATGAATGGAAATTTAAGGGCCATGTGGTAACAGATTGTGGTGCACTGGATGATATTTTTTTACGCCATAAAGTGTTGCCATCAGGGGTTGCCACGGCGGCCGCGGCTATAAAAGCAGGCGTAAGCCTTGATTGCAGCAACCTGCTTCAAAAAGATGTAATGGCGGCCATTGACCAGCAGTTGCTCACCGTAAAGGATTTGGACAGCGCGCTGGCGGCCATCCTGAGAACACAAATGCAATTGGGCTTTTTTGATACGGTAACTGCCACTGCGTATAACCGTTATAATGAAGACAGTGTAGCCAATGCCTACCATTTGGAACTGGCAAGAAAGGCGGCACAGCAATCCATGGTGCTATTAAAGAACAGCCCGCTGGCGGGGCAGCTGCAACCGCTACTGCCATTAAATAAAGAACAGTATCCTGCCATCATGGTAGTAGGGCCCAACGCAGCTTCGCTGGATGCGCTCATGGGTAATTACCATGGCGTAAGCAGTAAGGCGGTCAACTTTGTAGAAGGCATAACAGCCGCGGTGGGGCCCGGCACGCGCGTTGAATATGATCTTGGTTGCGATTATACAGATACCACGCATTTTGGCGGCATCTGGGCGGCTGGTAACGCAGCCATTACCATAGCCGTTATAGGCCTGAACCCGGTGTACGAGGGAGAAGAAGGCGATGCATTTCTTGCCGCCGGGGGAGGAGACCGCAACAGCCTGCAATTGCCCGCCAGTCATATCGCTTACCTCAAAGCCTTACGCAAGGCGGTGCATCAACCCATTGTTGCAGTGGTTACTGCCGGCAGCGCCGTAGATATCGCCGCCATAACACCTTATGCAGATGCCATTGTACTTGCCTGGTATCCGGGTGAACAGGGCGGCAATGCACTGGCGGATATTCTCTTTGGCAAGGTATCGCCCGCAGGGCGCTTACCCATTACATTTTACAATAGCATCAGTGATTTGCCCGCGTATACAGACTATGCCAGCAGTGGCCGCACTTACCGGTATTTCAAAGGCGCGGTACAATATCCCTTTGGCTATGGGCTGAGCTACACCAACTTCAGCTACCAATGGAAACAGCCGCCCGCGCTGTCCCCCAATGAAGACAGTATCCGCTTTTCCGTGCAGGTAAGCAATACTGGTACTATGACGGCTGATGAAGTGGTGCAGGTATATGTTCAATACCCTGCGGCAGACCGCATGCCGATAAAAGAACTCAGGGCCTTTAAACGGGTATCTGTTGCTAAGAGCGGTTCATCACTGGTAAGTATGGCCATTGCATTGTCAGACCTGCAGAAATGGGATACGGGGTTGCACAACTGGAAACTGTATCCGGGAGAATATACATTTATTGCCGGCGGCCACTCCGCCGATGAAAAAATAAAGGCTACCCTTACTATATCATCCGCTTCAAAAAGCGCCAAAAAAAAGCGGGTAGTCGCCACCGTTAGGTAAATCGTCGTTCACATGAAACCACTTGTAATCTTTGTATTTCTTCTTTCAATAAGATCCGTTGCTGCCTCGGCCGCGCCGGATTCAATACCATCTTTCACCCGCTGGGTAGACCCTTACATTGGTACCGGTTTTCATGGCCATGTATTTATGGGTGCCAATGTACCCTTTGGTGCAGTGCAACTGGGGCCGGTGAACCGCTCTGAGGGGTGGGACTGGTGCTCCGGGTATCATTATTCAGATTCTACCATCATCGGGTTTTCGCATACGCATCTGAGTGGTACCGGTATTGGCGACCTGGGCGATATCATGCTCATGCCGGCTACCGGAATAGTAAATACCAGCAAAGGAATCATCGGCAAACCTTCTACCGGTAACACCTCCCTGTTTTCTCATAAAGAAGAAGTGGCGCGGCCGGGTTATTACAGTGTTCGGTTGCAGCGATATAATATCACCGCAGAACTTACTGCTTCTACCCGTGTTGGCTTTCATCGTTATCGTTTTCCTGCAACAGACAGCGCCTATATTGTGGTAGACCTGGCACAGGGCATCGGGTGGGATAAACCCATGCGCAGCTATATCCGTAAACTCAATGATTCTACCATTGAAGGCTACCGGTTTTCCAAAGGCTGGGCGGCAGACCAGCGCATTTATTTTGTTGCACAGTTTTCCAAACCGTTTACATCCTTTGATCTTTACAAAAGTAACCAATTGCAGGTGGCTGCAGATACAATACAGGATAGTGTAAAGGCGGTGCTGCATTTCGCTACCGCAAGCAATGAAGCAGTGATGGTAAAAGTGGGTATATCCCCGGTAAGCACTAACAATGCCCGTCAAAACATACAGGCTGAAATTCCGGGTTGGAATTTTGAAGCCGTGGTAGCCGCAGCAGACAGTGCCTGGAACCAGGAATTGGGCAAGGTAGCCATCAAAACTACCGTTGCCAGTCGCAAAAAGATCTTCTATACCTCACTATACCATACCATGGTGGCACCCTCGGTATTTAATGATCATAATGGCGACTACTTCGGTACTGATAAACAAATGCACCAGGCCCCGGGCTTTACCAACCTTACCACACTTTCTTTGTGGGATATCTACCGTGCCGCCGCGCCGTTGTATACGGTATTGCACCCGGAACGTGTGTCAGACCTGGTGAATTCTATGCTGGCCATCTATCAGCAACAGGGCCGACTGCCCGTCTGGCACCTCATGGGCAATGAAACCAATACCATGCCCGGCAACAGCGCCATTCAATTAATAGCAGACGCCTACCTGAAAGGCTTCACCGGCTTTGATACCGTGCTGGCTTATGAAGCGGTAAAGACGACGGCCATGCAGGATATCCGCGGATTGAAGTTTGTAAAACAACTCGGTTTTATTCCGGCAGATAGCATGATTGAATCGGTGGCCATGGGGCTCGAATACGCCATTGGAGACGCCTGTATTGCGCAAATGGCCAGGCGTTTTAATAAGCCTGATGATGTTGCCTACTTTTCTGCAAGGGCCGCTGGTTATCGTTATTACTTCGACAGCACTATCGGTTTTGCCCGTGGCCGCGTAAGCGCCAACAACTGGCGAACACCCTTCAGTCCGTTTAAGGCGCAGCACATGAAAGATGATTTTTGCGAAGGCAATGCCTGGCAGTACAGCTTCCTGGTGCCGCAGGATGTAGAGGGGCTAATTCGCCTGCAGGGCGGAGATCAACGCTTTATTGCCAAGCTGGATGCGCTCTTCACCGCCAAAGGCGAAATGGGCAGCGAGGCCTCCGCAGATATCACCGGCCTCATTGGCCAATATGCGCACGGCAATGAACCGAGTCATCATATTACTTACCTCTACACATTTGCAGGGCAACCCTGGAAAACGGCGTCAAAACTCCGTTACATTCTGGATAGCTTGTATGCCGCAACACCGGAGGGTATTTGTGGAAATGAAGATGTGGGACAAATGTCTGCCTGGTATGTTTGGAGTGCGCTGGGTATGTACCCGGTGCATCCCGCCAATGGTCTGTATGTGTTGGGCAGCCCCGTGGTAGACGATGCCGTAATCAAAGTTGCCGGCAATAAACAATTTCACATAGCCGTAAAGAATAACAGCGCCAATAATAAATACATACAACGGGTAAGACTCAACGGCCGGCCGTATACGAAGGCCTATCTCTTACACAACGATATTATGCGTGGTGGTGAACTCATCATAGAAATGGGCCCGCGTCCTTCGGCCAGTTGGGGGGTGGCGGTGAAGGATCGACCGCATTCTTGAATTCAAAATCAAAAGTCAAAAGTAAAAATTCAAAAGGCTTTTGCTTGGAGAACAATTCAAAAGTCAAAAGTAAAAAGTAAAAAGGCGTTTGCTTTGATGGTTTCACGCGGCGTACGCAAAGTAGCGGCGTCCGCAGATCTATTTCCTCAAATCTCTGTTAGCCCCGCTTGCTCTGCGCGAAATAAAGTGCGCAGCAAAAGCTCTTTTTCTCTTCTCCTCTTAGCCCTCTGTTAGCTCCTTGGCGCTGTGCGAAAAAATATGCTGGGCAAAAGCCCTTTTTTCTTTTTCCCCTCTTAGCCCTCTGTCAGCCCCTCTTGCTCTGCGCGAGATTAACTGGGTAGCAAAAGCTTTTTTCCTCTTCTCCTCTTAGCCCACCACTTA
>DATJGC010000120.1:0-3865 GCA_035495345.1 Chitinophagaceae bacterium
CGCCAGCAATACGGTAACCAAGTTCCAGGGTTTTGAAAACTGGCAGTCAGTAGCAATGGCAGAAACGGAACACCGCAGTGCACTGCCGGTGAGCTATGAGCGGCCATTTATCATTCAGCAGGTAAAGCCGGTGCAATACAATAACCAATGGTGGTTGCAGGATGCGGCCAATGCCATGGTTCAACTTAAAAATGAACAGACGAAGATTTGGAAATTATTATCGTTTAGCGGTGGCCACCCGCTGAATATGGTGGTACTCGGCAAAGAACAGGCATATGAGCCTATGGGCGTATGGTACAATGATGAATATAAAATTTTGTAAGCGGCGCAGAGGTGATTGGACACTTTGTTTTGGGCCCGCATCCATTTGTAAAAAATAGTTTTAGAAAGGCTATGGAGTTTTGGAAAGGCATTATTAACACGGCTATGATGGGTACCGATAAAAAAACAATCGGTGCCGGAGAATTGCCCGCTGCCATCAGTGAAGCGGCGGCCAGCATACAGGCGCAGCAGGCCGCTGATAAGGAAGAACAGTTTTTACAAGTAGCTGCGTTGGCATTCAATTACCGGCAGTGCGGGGTGCAGCCGCTGAAAAAAGAAGGTATTAGTCTTCCCCTTGCAGCAGCAGAAGAAAAAGCCTATTGCAGCCTCCATTCTCTGCAGGCATTAAAAGATATACTTAGTGAAGAAAGTGTACCGTTACTAAAACTGTGGTTACAGTATTGCGCTGCCAGTAATAAAATTGTACTGCCTGAAATGCTGCCCGCTTTATTATCGGCTGGGGTGCAGGAGAAAAAATTGCAAACACTTATCACCGCTTGCTGTGGCAAAAGAGCCGAATGGCTTAGCGGCTTTAACCCCGCCTGGGATTTTTCTAGCCACCAAACGGCGATAGAACAATGGCAAACCGGAACGCCCGAACAAAGAAAAACGGTATTGGCCAATACCAGGAAGGTTAACCCCTTGCAGGCAAGAGAATGGCTGCAACAAACCTGGGCACAGGAAGATGCCGCCAGCAAACTCAGTTTTCTTGAACTGTTGGCCATTAATATCAGCGAAGCCGATATTGATTTTCTTAGCGCACTGGCATCAGAAAAAAGTAAAAAGGTAAAAGACGCAGCGCTGGAATTACTGAAACAAACCCCCGGCTCTCCCATTGTATTGCAATACCAGGCGCTGCTGGCGCAGTCGGTATTATTAAAAAAAGAGAAAGTATTGCTGGGGTTGGGTGCTAAAACCGCATTGCAATTTCAGTTGCCGCCTGTAATGGACGATGCAGTGTTTACAAGCGGCGTTGTAAAACTCAGCAACGACAAATCATTAACTGACGATGAATTTATTTTTTTCCAACTCATACAATCTGTGCCACCAGCATTTTGGGGACAGCATTTAGCGGCCTCGCCGGAAGATGTTATCCATTATTTTCACAAAGATGCGGTGGGCAAGAAGATGATACCCGCATTGGTGAGGGCCACTCGTACATTCAACAACCGGCAATGGGCCATGGCAATGGCGCAGCACAGCGAAGTTTTTTATATTGATTTGCTTCCACTGTTGCCACTGGCGCAACAGGAGAGCTACAGCATCAAATTCTTTGAACAATATGCAGACAGTATTATAGGTTATGCGGAGCAAAGAGAAGAACCCTGGAGCGTGGCACTGACCAAGCTGATCTTTAAACACGCGGCCAATAACCCCTACCAGTACAACCGGTCATTTTATAACCGCAATATTCACCTGGTACCTGGCAGGGTTGCATTGGAGCTGGAGAAGTGTACCCCGGCGGATGCAACCTTGCGCAGCAGCTGGAGCAATACCAGTGACTATATTTTAAAACTATTGCAGCTTACTGCACAAACCATACAATCATTTAATAGCGCGGCATGATCTGCCAGGCTGAAACATAACAACCAAGTTCTACAATTATAAGTATACTAATATGTCTACCATCTTACGTCAGCACGCCGAGCAATTGTTTGCACAGGAACTGGAAGAACTACAAAAACAAGACAGTGATAAACTGCCTACCAACTGGAAGCTGTCGCCACAGTCTGTGGTTACCTACCTGATGGGTGGTAAACTCAACAATGGTTTTGAAGTATCGCCCAAGTATATTGGCAACCGGCGTTTGATGGAAATAGCGGTAGCCACCTTAACCACTGACCGTGCATTGCTGCTGTACGGGTTGCCCGGCACCGCCAAGAGCTGGGTGAGCGAACACCTGGCAGCTGCCATCAGCGGAGACTCTACACTGGTGGTGCAGGGTACCGCCGGTACGGGAGAAGAATCCATTAGGTATGGATGGAACTATGCCCGGTTACTGGCGGAAGGGCCTTCTGAAAAAGCATTGGTAGAAACACCAGTGATGCGTGCCATGAAAGACGGCAAGATTGCCAGGGTGGAAGAACTGACCAGGATTGGCGCCGATGTGCAGGATGCACTAATAACTATTTTATCAGAGAAGGCTTTACCGGTGCCGGAGCTGAACACAGAGGTGCAGGCGGCAAGGGGCTTTAATATTATTGCCACTGCTAATAACCGCGATAAGGGGGTAAATGAATTAAGCAGTGCCTTGAAGCGACGTTTTAATACGGTGATATTGCCCGTGCCGGATTCTATGGAAGAAGAAATTGATATTGTAAAAAGAAGGGTAGAAAGTTTTGAGAAGACCATGGAGTTGCCGGCGGAAAAACCTGCCCTGCAGGAAATTAAACGGATTGTGACCATCTTCCGTGAGCTGCGCAACGGCGTAACCACCGATGGCAAAACAAAGATAAAGGTACCCAGTGGCACACTGAGTACAGCAGAAGCCATTTCTGTTGTAAACAGCGGCCTAACCATGGCAGCGTATTTTGGTGATGGGCAATTGAAAGCAAATGATCTTGCCTCCAGCATTGTTGGTGCCATTATAAAAGACCCTGTGCAGGATAAACTTATTTGGCAGGAATACCTGGAAACCGTGGTAAAACCAAGAGAAGACTGGAAAGATATTTACCGGGCCTGCCGAGATATGTGAGTGATGAGTAGGTTTACAACGTTAGAGGGAATACAGCATAGCAAATTTTATTTCAGCGCAGTAGTATGATTCATATCTTAGGCATACGGCACCATGGACCCGGCTCTGCAAAAAATGTAAAGGCATTTTTAGAGAAGGTGCAACCGGATATTGTGCTGGTGGAAGGACCGCCGGAAGCAGATGATATGCTGCAATGGGCTGTGCATGAAGACATGAAACCCCCGGTAGCCATTTTATGTTACCAGCCGGATAACCCGCAGCAATCTTCTTTTTATCCTTTTGCAACCTTCTCACCTGAATGGCAGGCCATTCTTTATGCAAAGCAACATAATATTCATGTGCGTTTTATGGACCTGCCGGTGGCCCACCGCTTTGCTATCAGGCCAACAGATGAGCCCTTGCAGCAAAGCAAACCCAGTGGCGGGGAAACAGGAGAAGCAGATAACCCTGCGGATGCCGGCATCAACAGCCTGGAGTGGCACCACAATGCTATAAAGTTGAACGGAGCGACGCCACTGCAGCCCAACCAGGGCATTCAGCGCCGGGCCCATAAAAAAAATATTGCTTCAGCTGAACTTATTAATGAGCAAACGGAAGTAGCTGCCTCCGTGCGACTAGACCCAATGTCTTTGTTAGCCGAAGCGGCCGGTTACAATGATGGTGAAAAATGGTGGGAGCACATGTTTGAACACCGCCATAATAACGAAGATGTTTTTGATGCGGTGAATGAAGCCATGCAGGCCCTGCGTGAGCTTGTACCTGAACGCGAGGAGCCTATTGAACAATTGCGTGAAGCCTATATGCGCAAAACCATCCGGCAGGCGGAGAAAGAAATGTTTCAGACTATTG
>DATJGC010000121.1:0-11925 GCA_035495345.1 Chitinophagaceae bacterium
ACAGGAATATCAGATACGGCCAGTGCAGCAGAAGCGGCAAGACAGGCCAGTGCATCCGGCATTACTTCTTCATCACTGCTGATGAGGGTAACCAGTACCTGCACATCGCAATAATAATCATCCGGGAAGAGTGGGCGCAGCGCGCGGTCTATAAGTCTTGAAGTAAGAATTTCATAATCGTTCAGGCGCGCTTCACGCTTAAAAAATGAACCTGGTATACGGCCGGCAGAAGCAAATTTCTCCTGGTAATCTACCGTAAGCGGAAAAAAACTTTGTCCTTCTTTGGCTTCTTTATTGGCTACAACGGTAGCGAGTATAATACAATTTCCCTGGCGAACAGTTACTGCGCCATCTGCCTGGCGGGCCAGTTTGCCGGTTTCAATGATCACCTCACGGCCATCACTGATAGTGAATTTTGACTGAATTGGTTGAGATAACATACAATTTTGAATTACTGAACTAAGTGCTGCGTAATGCATCCGCTAATAAGGAGGGAACAGGGCAAGTAGCGTAGCCTTAATACGGTTAGATAATGAAAAGTACTGCTGCGGGTAAAACATCTAAAGACAATTATTCCCAACCTGGTGAGTGTTGGGAATAATTGTAAGATATAGTTATTTTCTAAGTCCGAGTTTTTGAATCAGATCGCGGTAGCTGGTAAGGTTGTGTTTGCTGAGGTAAGTAAGTAAACGTTTTCTTTTACCTACCATTTGCATTAATCCGCGGTTAGTGGAGAAATCTTTTTTGTTTTCCTGCAGGTGTTTGGAAATTTGAGAAATGCGCTCAGTAAGCAGCGCCACCTGGCCTTCTATAGAACCAGTGTTGGTGGTAGCACCTCCAAAATTTGTAAAAAAATCAGCTTTTTTTTCTTTTGTTAAATACGGCATCTTAATTTTTTTTAGGCATCCGATAAATTGACATCTTATTATTTCGGCGGCAAAGGTAGCCAAATATTTCAAAATTTACCTTGTAAACCGGATATTTTTTGTCATTTTGCCGGCTTATTGCCCTTATTATAAGGGGCTTGGGTGCCGGCAGCCGTCTGCCTGGTACCGGCGTACCCGCTTAACAGCAACAGGTATATTGGCAGACAAAGGGCAAACATGGCAAAAAAAATTGTCTTAACCGTTTTTAATGATACCAATTACGATCAGCGGATGATCCGCATCTGTAATTCGCTGGCTGGCAACGGTTACGAGGTGCTGCTCGTGGGCCGTCGCCCGAAAAATGCCCTGCCGGTTATTCCCCAGCAGTTCAGGCAGGTTCGACTGGTCAGCCTCGTCCACAAAGGCTTTTTGCAATATGCCCTGTTCAACCTCCAGCTTTTCTTTTACCTGCTTTTCTGCCGGGCAGATCTTATCTGTGCCATTGACCTTGATACCATTTTGCCCTGTTACCTCGTCAGCCGCCTGAAAAGATGCCCCAGGGTATATGATGCGCATGAACTTTTTTGTGAGATGAAAGAGATTGTTACCCGCCCCTTTATCTATAAATGCTGGAAATGGATTGAACGGCATACGGTACCGTTTTTTACACCGGGTTACACGGTCAATGGCATCATTGCCGATGAATTTAAAAAAATGTATGGTGTAGAGTATGAAGTGGTGCGCAATATTCCTTTGCTGGATAACCAGCCGCGGCTTCCTGCAGCAGCACCTTTTATTATCTACCAGGGATGGGTAAACGAGGGCCGAAGTTTTGAAACACTGATACCCGCCATGCAATGGGTAGCTGTGCCACTGCATATCTATGGCGAAGGCAATTTCTTAGCGCAGGCGCGTGCACTTGTACAACAATACGGGTTGCAGGAGAAAGTGTTGTTTAAAGGAAAAATTCCGCCCGCACAATTAAAGCAGGTTACGAGAACCGCCGCTATTGGCGTTACCTTGTTTGACGCTACCGGGCAAAGCAACTATTATTCATTGTCTAACCGCTTTTTTGATTACCTGCATGCGGGCATTCCTCAACTCTGCGCCGCCTACCCTGCTTACGAAGAAATAAACAATTTGTACGAAATAGCTGTTCTTATAAAAGATCTGTCGCCTGAAAACATTGCAAGGCAATTAAATACGCTTTTAAACGATAAGGTATTGTACCAGCGCCTGGCCGGCAACTGTGCGCTGGCAAGAAAGGCCTTTAACTGGCAGGAAGAAGAAAAAAAATTAATTGCCCTGTACAAAAAAATTTTATCCTGAAGTTGTGAAAAAGTATTTGCATATCGTCTGCCATGATGTTCCTTACCCTCTTGATTATGGCGGTGTCTTTGATCTTTTTTGCAAACTGAAGGCATTAAAAGATGCAGGCGTGGGTATTTACCTTCATTGTTTTGAATATGGAAGGGGGCGCCAGCCTGAATTGAACCGCTATTGTGAAGAAGTATATTACTATCATCGCAATGAAGGGCATAAAGGCTTCTCTGTTAAGTTTCCCTATATTGTCTGCTCCCGCAGTAACGCAGACCTGATGGATAACCTCTTGAAAGATGATCATCCCATTCTTCTGGAAGGTATTCACTGCACCTTTCTTACCAATAACCACCAGTTTGCAGACAGGAAGATATTGATAAGATTGCACAATATAGAACACGCCTATTACCACCAGCTTTACCGCCACTCCGGTTCACTCTTTAAAAAGCTTTATTATTACAATGAAAGCCGGCTCTTGAAAAAGTATGAGCGCAGGCTGGCACAGCGTTTCCCGATTATAGCCGTTGCCCAAAAAGACAAGCGCATCTACCAGCAAAAATTTCATGCTAACAACATCAGTTATGTGCCCGTCTTTGTACCCTGGCAGCAGGTAAAATCTTTGGAAGGCATGGGCACTTACTGTGTATACCATGGCAATCTTTCTGTAGAGGAAAATGAAAAAGCCGCCATCTGGCTGATAGAAAATGTTTTTAATGATCTGAAAGTGCCGTTTGTGATTGCAGGAAAAAATCCTTCTGCACGCTTACAAAAACTGGCCGAGCAAAAAGAAACCATTTGCCTCCTGGCCAACCCCGCAGAAGATGAAATGCGTGATCTAATAGCAAAGGCACAGATCAATGTACTGCCTTCTTTTAATGAGACGGGTATAAAACTGAAACTGATCAATGCGCTTTTTAACGGCAGGCATTGCGTGGTGAATGAAGCCGCTGTAGAAGATACGGGGTTAGAAGGCGCCTGTCATATCGGAACCACCGCTGAAGCCATCAAGGAGATCATTATCCAGCTATATCATCAGCCTTTTACCCCGGAAGAAAAAATTATCAGGGAGCAGGTGCTCGGCAACCAATACAATAACCAGCTGAATGCCGCACAGTTTACAGCATTGATATGGTAGCATTGTCTACCACCTTTCCTTTTTCTGTTTTAATCATTCTTGCCGGAAACTTATTGATAACAATGTAATCATGCGTGGCCATGATGATGGTAGTACCATAATCTTTACCAATCCTGAACATCAGTTGCATAATTTCATCAGAGGTTTCCGGGTCAAGATTACCGGTGGGCTCATCTGCCAGTATCAGTTTGGGAGAATTCAGTAAAGCACGGGCAATATCTACTCTTTGTTGTTCTCCCCCACTCATTTCAAAAGGCATTTTAAACCCTTTTGATTTCAATCCTACCTTATCCAGCACATCGGCAATTTTTTCATCCATCAGCTTTTCATCTTTCCAGCCGGTAGCTTTTAAAACAAATTTGAGGTTATCGTTTACGTTGCGGTCTGTAAGCAGTTGAAAGTCCTGGAATACCACGCCCAGGTTCCTGCGGAGGAAGGGCACTTTCTTCCAGTCCATTTCTTTCAGGTTGAAACCAGCTACGGTTCCTTCGCCCTGTGTTAAGGGGAGATCACCATACAATGTTTTCAGCAGGCTCGATTTACCCGTGCCGGTTTTACCCACCAGGTATACAAACTCCCCTTTTTCTATACTGATATTTACTTCCTGTAATACCAGGTTACTGCCCTGGTAAATATTTACATGACGTAACTCAACAATTTTTTCGGCCATGACTGCTTATTTAATCGGGCAAAAATAAGTTAATAAATACAAGCCTGAAAGATAATTATCAGTGCTGCTTTGCTTTGCAATTGCCTTCGCGGCTCATTTAAAATCTACCTGCACAATGCTGTCTGCCTCGCTGCCGGTGAGATTGCTGATGTTAATGGCAATGCCATCTGCCTGTTGTTTGTACGGAAGCTTCTCTTTGCCGCCATAGCCAGTAACACTGCTGATCTTTTGCTGGCCAATTGGCAGCAATACAATATTATCTGCAGGCCGGTTAAGCACATGCACAAACCATGTTTTGTTTCTACCCGTTACCACACCCCAGGGCTGCGGGGCAACCAGGTTGCCCTTTGTCTGGTAAATGGTAGCCCCGTATGTCTGCAACCATTTGCCTGTTGCCTGCAAGGTATCTGTAAATTCAGGTTGTATTTTACCGTTAGGCATGGGCCCCACATTCAATAAGAGGTTTGCGTTGCGCCCGGCGGCATTCACCAGGTATTGTATCACTCTTTTAGCCGATTTATAACTGGTATCCGTGATGTTAAAACCCCAGGAATTGTTCATGGTTTCACAGGTTTCCAGTGGCAGGCGCGAGGCTTCCTGGAAACTCAGCCCGGATTTATTTTCGCCCGGTAAATCTCTTTCAAACATCTGGAAATCTTCTCCCGGAAAAGGGGTAAGATGATGGTTGTTGCCAATCATGCACTGCGGCTGCAGGCGGTGGATAAGGCTGTAAATTTCATCGTACTTCCAGTCTATCCTGGATGATCTGTCTTTGGCGCCCTCAGGAGCGGTCTGGTCCCAATGACCATCAAACCAGATACCGCCAATAGTGCCATAATTGGTGAGGAGTTCTGTAAGCTGGTTTTTCATAAACTGCAGGTAGCTGGCGTAATCGCCCTTGCCGGTGCGACCAGACTTTTGCCCGGTTCTCCCGGTTTCATGCGGGTAATCTTCGCGCCGCCAATCGAGCAGCGAATAGTATAAAAAAAGCTGGATGCCCTGCTTATGACATTCATCTGCCAGCATCTTCACAATATCTTTTTTATAAGGCGTGTTCATGATGTTGAAATCACTGTACTTGGTGTTCCACATACTGAACCCGTCGTGATGCCTTGTGATCAGCGTTATGTATTTTATGCCGGCATTTTTGGCCATGCTTACCCATTCTTCTGCGTTAAACGCAACCGGGTTAAAGAAATCCATCAGCCGGGTATAGTTCTTCACCGTAATACCACGTTCATTCATCACCCACTCACCGGCACCGGGAATGCTAAAGGGCCCCCAGTGAATGAACAGGCCAAAACGTGCATTGTTGAACCATTCACGTTGCTGTAAGTTCTCAGGTGCGGGCGTATAGCTTTGGGCAAAAGAAATAACGGAGGCCAATAAGGCAATGGTAAGTAAACGAAAACGTAGTGACATGGCGAGCGTTCTAAATGATGATCAATAGGTATACTGCAATAAAACTAAGTAAAAATAATATAGCGAAGTCATCTTACTAAAAATGCCTGGTAACAATTGCTATCGGCAGGTTCAACACCTGCATTAGGAGCTACAGCCGCCATCAGCGGGGTTTAATTATTACAACGGCTGAATCATTAATACCCGTGATAATATTTTTTTTGTTACTGGTTTGTATCAATGCCATGCTGCGGGTATCGCCTTTAAGCGCCAGGCCGCTCTCACGTTGTGGCACATACGTAAAATTACCCCTGCCATCTCCTGTCATAAATACGCCATGGTTGGCGCAATACCGGCCAAACCTAATCCTCGTCCAGCTATTATTACCCGCCAGCAGCAGATCCTTTTTACCATCCTGGTTCAGGTCTTCTGCTACCACTGCATACACGGGCGCATACTGGGCGGCGGCAGGCAATACATGGGGTAAAAAGCCGCTGCTGCCGCGGTTTTCAAGGTACATTGTTTGCATGCTGGCCGCTTGCAATAGGCCTGCATCCTGCAATTGTTGCGGGGTAAAAATGTCTTTAATACCGGCGTTGGCGTATTCCTTATAGCCTAAAAACTTTTTCTTTAATGCGGGCAATTGGTCTGTCAGGTCATCGCGCGATGCGGCAGGGTAAGAAACGCCATTGATATAGTAGCAAAGCACAGGATCAATAGAGCCGTTGTTGTCAAAGTCTTTATAATACAGTTGCATGGGCGCGGCAGAATCTACATGAAACTGGGTGTTGCTGCCGCAGTTACCCGCTATAAGGTCTACATCGCCATCACCATCCATGTCTGCTGCTGTTAAGGTATTCCACCAGCCAGTACTCGCAAAATGAATATAGGTGGAAGACCTGTTAGTGAGTATACCCTTATCATTAATGAATACGTTAATTGGCATCCATTCTCCTGCCAGCAACAGATCGGGTTGTTTATCCTGGTTAATATCCGCCCAAACCGCGCTGGTAACCATGCCCGGTTGCCGGAGGGCTGCACAAACTTTTTCCGTGGCATCAGTAAAATTACCCTTGCCATCGTTTAATAAAATATAGCTGCGCGGTGCAACAGGATATTTACCCGGCACCACCCTGCCGCCTACAAACAGATCCTGGTCTCCATCTCCATCTATGTCTGCGGGGGCCACGCAACCCTTGCTGGTTAACATAGAAGGCAGCGCGTTAGCGGCCTTTGTAAAAGTACCACGTCCATCATTGATGTATAAGCGGTCGGCCAACGCTGCATTTCCTTCATTATACTCATAACCACCACTGGCCACATAAAGATCAGGTGCGCCATCCTTGTTGGCATCAAAAAAAACGGCTGCCACATCTTCGGCTGCAGCATCGGTTGCAAAAACGGGAGCGGCTGCTGCCGTAAAGTTGCCGTTCTTTTGTTGCAGCCATAGCTGGCCCGCCTGGTCTTTTGCGCCACCCATAAAAAAGTCTTCCAATCCATCATGGTTTACATCTGCTACTGCAATACAGGGTCCCTGCCGGCTGAGGTAATTTGGCAATAACGACTGAACTGTAAAATCGCTAAACTGGTTCTCACGGTGACGGGCAGCCGGAATTGCCGCCTGGCTGAACAAAGGAGAGGCAATATGTGCGGCAGTGTCATATACCCAGGTTTTGCCTGCAGCGGTAATGTTCAACTCCAGCAACTGGTTAATGGCGGGATGCGCTATTACCTGGTAGCGATCGGTTGGCCAGATCACAACTAAGGAGTCTATTGCAGTGTTTTTCCCTATGCCAAAGTTGATTACGGGGTCAGAGGAAGATTGAAAGCCCCTCACCGGGGAAACTTCCTGGAAGTAGCGCTGCCCCCCGCAAAAAACGGTGAGCCTGGCGCCGATGCCGCGGCTATTTTCTTTACTACCGGTAAGGCGTACCCGCAGAAAATTATTTTTCTCAAGCTGTTCAGCGTTGTTTTTATAGACGGCGGCCAATGCATTGGTATTGTTTACTACCAGGTCCATGTCGCCATCGTTGTCTAGGTCTGCATAGGCGGCACCGGCAGACACCCCCTTCTGATCCAGCCCCCACTCCGCCGTCATTTTTTTGAACAATCCATTGCCCTGGTTTTGAAAAATATAATTGGGAATCTCTATAGACGGCATCTTCTTTATATAATCTGCCACGGGCTCCACCCCTGTTTGCTGCCTGCTTTTTACAGCGCGGTCTACAGAGTATTTCAGGAAATCCATTTCAGTATAGTCTTTTACATACCCATTGGTGATGAAGAGGTCCTTATTGCCATCGTTGTCATAATCGCTGAACAAGGCAGACCAGCTCCAATCTGTGTTGGAGATACCTGCCAGCTGGCCCACTTCACTGAACGTACCATCTCCGTTGTTTTGTTGCAGCATATTCCTGCTGTACTGGTAATAAAATCCATGTGTAAAGAGGGTCTGGAACTTGTCGAAATTTTCAGCACCGCTGTGCATTTTAATGGTGGCATTGTCTTCCGGCAGCATGTCTAGTGTTACCAGGTCTACCAGCCCGTCATTGTTATAATCTGCGGCATCAGAACCCATGGAATAGAGCGAAGTTTGATCCATGGCTGCAGGCAGTCGGTCTGTAAAACTGCCGTTGCGGTTATTGATAAAAAGATAGTCGGGCTCGTTAAAATCATTAGAGACGTAGATATCAGGCCATCCATCATTGTTGAGATCAGATACCGCCAGGCCAAGGCCAAAAGTGAGTACGTTAGAAACAATGCCCGCCTGCTCAGATACATCGCTGTAAACGGGGTGACCGGCGGTGCCGCTGCCATCATTCCGGTATAATTTGCATTCAAAGGCCGGTTTTCTTTCTTTGCGCAGTCCGGGGTTTTCTGCGGCGCCGGTGGTGTATTGTTGCAAGGAGTGGTTAATAAGAAACATGTCAAGGTCACCATCTTTATCGTAATCAAAAAAAGCGGCCTGTGTAGAGAAGCCGTCGTTATCTAACCCGTATGCAGCAGCGCTTTCTGTAAACCCAAGTTGACCGTTATTAATAAAGAGCAGGTTTTTACGCATACGCGCATTGCCATCTGCAGAGCGACAAATATAGATATCCAAAAAGCCGTCTCCGTTAACATCCGCCATGGTTGCGCCGGTGCACCAACCCTGCATGGACGCGATGCCTGCTTTTTCTGTAATATTCTCAAATGTAAAATTACCCTTGTTGAGGTACAGCCTGTTCTTGACCATATTGCCGGTAAAGAGTATATCCTGCAAGCCGTCGTTATTGATATCGCCAATGGCCACACCACCACCGTTATAGAAGTAAGAGTATTTCAGAATATTAAAATCGGGGTTATCAAAAAGGGTATTCTGAAAATTGATGCCGGTAGCATCTGCCTCCATGGCAGTAAATAATGTAGCAGGCTTGTTGTTGCAGGCAGTAAGCAACGCTACAATACTGATAATACAGAGGCAATTTTTCAGCGCAGTCATGGTATACCGTTATGATAGAAAGTAAAAAGTTGTACTAAAAAAGATTCCATTCGCCAGGGGCAAATGGAATCTTTAAGGTATTGATTTTTTGGATGATTAGTTTTTATCCCACCATAATGGCGTGGTTACTTTATCCGGGCCGCCCAGGAGGGAAACAGCCTTCGTTACTTCTGCACCGTTTACATTTTTTTCAGACACCAGGAACGGTATACGCCTGATCCATTGCGTGGCCGTATTGGTGATGTCAGGGTTATCTGAATTGGCAACAGGATAGAGTTTCAGCACATGACTACGGCGGTAATCTGCCCATGCTTCCATACCATCAGGGAAGATGGCCAGCCATTTCTGCGTCATGATCTGTTCAAGTTGCACAGCGGGTGTGGCGCCAAACTTCACCGGCACATTGGTCATGGGTGGAGAGTTCAGGTAATCATTGGGTGCTACAGGTGTTGCAAGGCTGTTGGTATAGGCGGTGATGGCCGCTGCATCCGTAATGCCCCATTGGTTCATTGAATTTTTGATACCATCTTCATAGAGTTGCTGCGTGGTGCTACCCATATTCCAGCCTAAGAGACTACCCTCTGCACGGAGGAAGTACGCTTCTGCGGTGGCCATTACATTCTGGCGTGTTTCCAGGTGGGTGGGTGAACCTCCGGCAATGCCTACTGAAGTCCAGCGCGAGCCCACATGAGAGTTGTTATCAGGCTTGTTAATGGTTAAACCCAGCTGTTCAACGGACAGGCCGTTGCGCATACCTTCATAGGTGCCGGTGGCCACTGCAGGCAGAAAGTATTCTTTCATCCTCGGGTCACTGTAACCTTTCAGCACAGACTCCATGGAAGCGCTCATGCGGAACTCGTTCCAGTCAGACATGATAGACAGGCCATTGCCATCGCCACCCTTGGTGCTTCTTGCTATCAGCGCATCATCTGCAGGGCTGGTGGTTAACACGCCGCCGGCATAAGCTGCTTCTGCTTCTGTTTTTGCTTTGGCAGGATTTACTTTTGAAATACGCATGGCCAGGCGAAGGCGCAGCGTGTTGGCAAATTTTATCCATTTAGGCACATTGCCGCCGTAGATAAGATCGAAGGTGCCAAAAGGTGTTTCACTGGTTTTTCCTTTTAATACAGTTACTGCATCCGCCAGTCTTTTGAAAAAGTCGTCATAGATTTTATCCTGCGGATCATACGCTACTGAGGTGGCGGGTATGCCAGCCTGGAAGTAAGGTATCGGGCCCCAGTAATCGGTGATTTTATGGAAAGTGTATACCCACCAGATATTGGCCAGGGCATATTCTGCAGATTTTGGATCGCTGGCGGCAAAGATAGATTGCAGTTGCGGTACCACGTCTGTATACATGGGGCCAAAGGCGGCACCTACCCAGTCCATCCTGATCACCAGGCGGTCAGACGGAAAATAGGTAGCTGCACAGGCAAAGTACTGCGCGTACTGATCAGAGAACAGGTTCTGTGCTACCTGGTAGTTCCATTGGCTATTGGTAGCAACGGATTGTGCCTTTGAGAACAGGAATGGAACTTCAGCAGGTCCAATTGTGGCAATGCTGTTTTGGTCTGTATTGATCTCATCAAACTTTTTTGTACAGCCAGCCAGCACAAGGGCCATTGCCGCCAGTGCCAGCAGCCCTTTGCGGAATGTAAATGATCGATTTAATTTTTTCATACTTCAATAGTTTTTTCGGGTTAGAAAGAAAGTCTGAGGTTAAAGCCTAATGAGCGTGTGCCGGGCAATGTACCATATTCAACACCCTGGTAATTACCGTTACCCAGGCTCATGTCTGGATCAAACCACATTTTCCTTTTTTCCAGTCCGGGAATATTCATGATTGATTTACCCCTGTAGATCCACAGCAGGTTGCGTGCTACCAGTGAAAAACGGGCATCCTTAATAAAGAATTTGGCACCTACCGGTATACTGTAACCGATAGACAATTCACGTACGCGGAAGTTAGTAGCATTGTAAGCGAAGAATTCACCTACGCCATACCTTTTGCCGGAAGCCGTTTGCCAGAATTGCTGTGCGCTGATTTTGTTGGTTACTGCTGCACCGTTTTTATCTACACCACCGAGCGACCATGAAGCAGCGTCGCGGTATTGTTCTGTACCTTCTGTGATACCACTGTAGGCCAGGTTCATTTCTGTTCCGGATATAACGGTACCGCCTGCACGACCGTCAATAAGCACTCTCAGCGAAAAGCGTTTGTACTCAAACGAGTTGGTGAGTCCAAGTGTTGCTTTAGGGTTGAAATTGCCGATATAGGTTTGTTCGTCACCGGCGATGTCAGATGTATAAGGAGTGCCATTGGCATTTACAATGTAATTGCCTTTAACATCTTTCTTCCATACAAAAGCTACGAGGTCTCCGAAGCTGCCGCCTTCCTGTACAATGGGCGTACCTGATCTTCCGTAGCCGCCTGCCAATGTTATTTTGGTGATGGAAGGATCAAGTTTTACGATTTTGTTGCGGTTAATACCAAGGTTAAAAGTTACATCCCAGTTAAAGTCCCTGGTGCGTACAGCAGATCCATTTACTACCAGTTCCAAACCCTTGTTCTGGATATTACCTGCATTGATATACTTGGAGCCATAACCCGAAGCCGGTGGCAGATCCAGTTTCAACAGCTGGTTATAAGAATTGCTTTTGTAATAAGTTAACGTAAAGCCGATGCGGTTTTTGAGGAACCTTGCTTCCAGGCTGGCCTCATAGCTCTTTACAATTTCTGGTTTTAAATCAGGGAATGGCAGCGTGGTACCGCGTTGTAAAAAGCCGTTACCGGACCCCTGGTTGTAGCTGTACGTTGGTTTAAGCAGCTGCACCAAACCACCGTTACCCACCTCTGCATAATTTATACTTGCCTTCAGGAAAGACAATGGCTCCGGCACAACAAAGAGGTCACTCAGCACGGCCGACAGACCAACAGACGGGTATTGATAGGTATGAGGAGAGCCAATGCGTGAATCCCAGTCGTTCCGTAAGCTCGCATCGAGGAAAATGGCGTTTTTCCACGCAAGGTTTACCTGGCCAAATACAGATT
>DATJGC010000122.1:0-5834 GCA_035495345.1 Chitinophagaceae bacterium
AGATAAGCATCGAAATTATAGGTAGATCTTGTGTTGGCAATAGAAATATCACGGGTCTGGAAATTGCCGCATGAATCATACGCCCGCACGGTATAAATACCGGCAGGCAGCTGATCAAAAGTTCCGGTGGTATTGGATGCCTGAAAGGCCGCTGGCGAAAGCAACTCGTATTTGTAACCGCTACTATAAGGACGGCCATTGGAGGCGGTGAGCTGAATACGGCCGTCTGCTGTGGCGCTACCACATTGTGTATTGTCTGATGTAGAAAAGTTAAGCTGCATGGGCACATAATTGCCACCTACCCTTACAGGAATTACCTTTCTGCATTGTAATGCGCCTCTTGTTAAATCCACAGCTATCTGGTAATTGCCTGAAGGAAGCGCCCCAAAAAAATTGCTGGACTGCTGGTGATTAAGCTGCGATGCAGGAAAAAGTGGCGGGGCCTGAATGATTGAATACTTGAGCGTACTTCCTCCCGGTGCAGTAAGCCCTACGTATACGCTGATAGAACCTGAGGCCTCACAGTCGGACGGTTGCACACTTGCTGCAAGCGTTATCGGACAGGGCTGCGCACCCACCTGCTGCCAAACGAAGAGAGAAAGAATAAAAAACAGAGACGGTAAGGATAACCTTACAAAAAGGGTAAAAAATTTTTTCATTTTTCAGTTATTAGGGTACGACAATATTTCTTTAACAGCAAGACTTCCCTTTACTGTTTACCATCCTGGCATTTTGTTGTAACGAATAACCTTCACTACAATTAGCCGACTACTATGCCCGTAGGGCTTTGCGCACAAAATACGGCGCCAGCCACAGAGCGGTTGTGGCACGTCTACTATTTTGATATAGACTATTCTCTATTACGTATGAGATATTTAAGATAATTGTAGGCGACCATCACAGGAACAACTCCATACAAACAAAAGCGCATTGCCTAATAATCATGAAGGCCCGCAGATGTAAGCCATTTATATTTCACCGTAAGTTCACCGCTAAAAGCGCTGGTCTTTGTAAGCACCTTGTCTACCAGCCGGTGTAAAAAAGTGTTGGCTGATAATTGCAGCCTGATATATTGTGAAATACTTAAACTATTGGGGCGAAGCTCACAGTACAATGCCCTGTCCAGCGCAACTTCCATCAACAAAGCCCGTTTACTCACCCTGGCTTTTTTATAGCTGGTTGCGGCTGACTGCACGTTTGCGGGCTTTGTTGTATCCACTGTTTTAATACTGCACATTCCTTCCATCAGTACGGCGTAATTAGCACCCTTGCGCAAAAACTGCACCTGCACAAAAAAAACAGTATCCGTTTGCCATGCGGTGCTATAGCCCGGGTTTACAGATAACAGCAATTGATTATCGTCTCCAAAGGCAATGAATTGTACCAGTGCCGCGCTGTATTGCCGTTCCTGTGATTGCCTGTGTATTAATAAACCGGTACCCAGCCCTTTCAACAAATCCTCCACCACGGCAATGCCCAAGGTTTGTACCTGTATTGGTCTTCTGACTCTCATGCGGAAGCTTATTGGTTTGCTAATAATTGCAGCCGGTAAAATAATTTGGTTTGAGGAGAAGACCTGTAGTTTATTATCGATAAATAAAAAAACCGGCCATCGCCGGTTTCTTTTGCTAAATCGTTCAAAGGTAATGATTGCACTATTTAGCGTTTCAAAGGATTGGAGCAGGATAAGGTTTGCTGGCGGTTTTCACAGGGAAAGAATGCGTTTGTGTTCAGGCCGTATGAATAATATATTGCTCAATTATTTATTGCATTGCAAAGAAAAGAACTTTGCGCCGCCGATGGTATAGATGAATTTTGTAAAGTGATACTGTATGCAGCGAGAAGAGCATAGATAATTGTCCAGGTGCATAAGCTTCTCCCGCGCCGTTTTTATTGCAAATGCTTACGCCAGAGATGGTAGCGTAACAAAAAAATGATCCCCGGCCATGGCCGGGGATCGGGAGAGAGCCTAGACAGAGTATATTGCTGTCTTTACCAATAGCGCTTTATTGCCTGTTCCATGAAATGCGCTTTATAAAAGCCGGATGTTTTGTACGAATAATCTTTACCACATAGATACCATCCGGGAAATTGCCTGTTTGCACGCTGCTATGACCGGCCTGTATGGGTAGGTAAATCAACTGCCTTCCCTGGTTATCGATCATCTGGAAAACAAATTGCTCGTCTGCAGTGCTTCCGTTGATATCTACTTCCACCTTCCTGGCCGATGGCATGGGCGTAACGCGTATCGCCGTTTCTTCGGTGCTGCGCAACTTGATGATCTTGCTGTAGAAACTGCTGCCATCTTGTTGCGATACCTTTAACCGGTAGTAAACAGTACCGCTGCCGGCATCTTTGTCCGTAAAATGGTATTTGTTTCCGGCTGCGTTCTCGCTCGCTTTTATAAGAGATACCACGCTGAAGGCTGTTCCGTTGCTGCTTCTTTCCAGCATAAAGTACATGCCGCTGGCAGATTTATCGGTTGTCCAGTTAATTGTATTGCTTCCACCAGACAATGCTGTACCCGTGAAAGAAATCAGGTTAACACCCAATGTACCCAGTGCATCCAGTTTTGCGATGGCAAAATTAGAGAACGAAGTATAAGAACTGCGTTTGGTAGTTACCACGCTGGCCGTTTGCTGCTGTGTTGAGGGGTCGTTATAACCCTGGTTGATATCCCAAAGGAATCCTGAGCCGGCATCTTTCTTCACCATAATATACCTGAACTGTTGTGCTGCCGGGTTGGTATAACCTCTTGCCTGCAAAACAACATCATAATTACCACCCGTCATTGGCGCATTTGGGTTGAGTGTCCAGTAACCATGATCCAGCAATCCATGCGCGTATTCACCCGTAGTAGTGTAATACAAGGGGGGCAACATTGTGTCTGTAGGAATTGATACAAAAGGATCAAAGCGTGCGGTAATATCACTTACGCCGGTAATAGCATTTGAATTAAACGTAGCCAGCTGGTATTGTGTGCTGCTGCCCACCGGAAAATCAAAGCTGCCGGTTGCCGTAATGCTGCGTTTCAGGTTGCCATTTACATAACTGGCCGTACTGTGCCCTGCAACAGCAGCTCCTGCAGTATTGGTAACATTGATAAGCTTTACACCGGTATTCACTTTACCAGTCAGCAGTAACAGCGTTTTCTTTACCGTAACATCATTGCCCGAAAGGTTTACACCCGTGGTTGACCGGTTGTTGATCACCAGGCTGTCGAACACATTTACGCTGGGAGGAATGGTTTGTGCCGCAGCACCTGCCAGTTCTACCCTGCCATTGCTGGCATTGAATAAACCGCTATTGGTAATAGTACCATGAATGGCAATAGATGCATTGGCATTGGTAAGTGCCAGCTGTCCGCCGGTATTAATCGTTACATTATTACACTCTGCCCCCTGTGCGGCAATATTACTTGCACCCACACTGCTAATGACAACATTGGTAAAAGAATCCGGCACAATGCCATTGCCCCAGTTTCTGCAATCAAACCAGTCATTGGTACCTGCGGCATTTGTCCACTGCCCCAGTACGCCTACCGGCACGTTTACCGCCACGGTGTTGAAAGGGCCGGTTACCACCTGTGAGCAACGGTTTACAATGATGGCCTGTACCTGGAAGTTATTGGTAGCCGATGGACTTACCGCAAAGTAAGCCGGCGAAGATGTTACACCAAAAAGAGTATCCCTCTTTCCGGTATTCAGGTTTCTAAGGATGATATCCATGGGATAGCTTCCTGCTGAAATATCAAAACGCAACATATAAGGACTGCCACCACATTTAATGCCACCAGTGAGGCTGCCATTACCGGCCGCAGGGTAAGGACTAAAATCCCAACCGCTGTTATTACCACGGTCGATGGTGTTGGCGCCGGCGGTAAAGATGGAAGTACCCGTAGCGCGTGAATCATATAAGTTAAGAAAGTCTGTACACACCAGGCCGGTGTTTTTCATCAGCGTATACTGCGTACCCGCCTGTGTACTTTCAAGATTGATCATCTGGCTGGCCGTTCCTCTTGCATAAAAAACTGCTGTGTCTGCAAAACTTACCGTGCCGCCTTTTACAAAATAATAGTTACCGCCGGGATATAAACTCAGCGAGTCATAAATAGTTATTGAACCAAAGGTGGCGCCAGCAGCTGACGGACGAATAACATCAAAATTACCCGATTCAAAAAAAGTTGGATTGGCCGCTGTAACAATATGGTATTTATTGTTGCCGCCGCCAAACTTTGGGGCAAAATTGAGCAGCACATTGATAGTGCTGGTACCCGCATTTACATTGTTAGCACCCGCTACTGCCCATGCATAACCCAGGTAAAAACCGGTTAAGTTCCATTGGCTGTTGCCCATGGCAAGCTGGCCACCGGTGAGGGATAAAGCCCCAACGGTAACATCCATATTATTAGAGTTAAAAACACCGCTGCTGATCCTAAGCAAACCATTGCTGGTTAATTTATCTGCCAGCGTATAACTGCCGGTACCGTTAACACTAAGGCCTGCCGTTGAAAATGTATTTCCGCCAGATTGCACAACATGTGCATTGGCACCCATCAATACAAAAGGACATTGTGCAGTTAACACCATACCGTTGCTGAGTAAAAGACTACCGTAGACTGCCATATTGTTGGCAGCAGCACCGGCCAGTGAAGGAAGGTTGGTAACGCCCGTCCAGTTCATTGCCTTACACTCTGCTGTTGTAATGTCAATGGTTACTGTTTGTGCGGCCAACGAAAAACTATTGGCATCAAACAATACACTGTCGCCTCTTGTGGGTACACACTCACCGGGAGTGCCACCGCTGCTGAGCGACCAATGATTAACATCGTTCCAGTTACCGCCATTACCTACCCAGTACAATGTTCTGGCAGATACGCCCGAGGTATTGATCACCCATCCGGAATTGCCGCCCAGATCTACAGAATTATTGGCCACAAAACTGGCGGCACCACTTGTTCTTATATAAGTAAGTTTTGCATAATCTACCAGCAGGCTGCCAGAAGACTTTGCAAAAGTGGCGGTGAGGCCGGGATAACTGTTGGCCAGTGTAATTAGGTTGGCGCAGCCCGGTGTTCCAAAGCGACTGATAGTTGCCGCAGGCTGAAAGGTGTACACATTCAGAGAACCAAAGAGGTATGTACCTGAACCCAGTTGCAATGTTTTTCTGAAAGTCATATTACCTGCCAGTGAAGTGGGTGATTGCAGGCAGAGACTGTCGAAAGTTGCGCCTGTTGCAGACAAGAAGACCGATCCGGCGGTTTTTGTATAGTTAGATGGATTTTCTATCAACACTTTTTTATACAATGTGGGCGGAAAAGAATAAGCGTCCTGGTAGCCATTCACCATCTGGCGAATGTTTATGGTGGCGTTTGAAAAATCCGCGGTAAGATTAGCACCGCCCAAGGTAAAACAGCTGGTGAGGGCAGCGCTGAAATAATTGTAGATAAAAAGAAGAGAGCTACCCGTTTGCAAAATGCGGTTATTATTATTGCTGGATACCCATCCGTTACTGGTAACATTGTAATTATTGGTATTGAATTGCCCGCTGGTGAAGGAAATAACACCATTTACCAGGAGGTTGTCTGCCAGTGAATATCCACCGGCGGTTGTAACAAAATTAAGGGTGGATAAAAAGCTATTGCCAGCACTGGTAATGGTACCTGTTCCAACAAAATTTACCGTGGCTACTACAGACCAGTTCATGCCGCTGATGGTGGTCAGTGAACCGCCAATATAGAGTGCAGAGCCATTCCATGGGCTCGTTTTGTATTTGAAGGTGGGGTTATAATTACTACCCGTCCAGTTCATCGCTGCACACCATGTATCTGCACT
>DATJGC010000123.1:0-3116 GCA_035495345.1 Chitinophagaceae bacterium
CGCGCAGGGTCTATACCGCTGCCACTCCAGGAATCTGTGTAAGCGGCACCGGGCAAGACGGTAGTCACCTTTACCTGGTGTGGCTTTAATTCTTCGCGCAGGTTTTTTGAAAAACCGAGCAACGCAAATTTGCTGATGCTATAGGCACCACCGTTATGGTATGCCTGTAAAGACGCAATAGAGCACATGTTGAAGATATGCCCGCCCTTTCTTTTTATCATAGAGGGCAGCAATGTTCTGGTGAGGTGGTAGGCGCTGTAGAGGTTGGTGTTGATCATTTCTTCCAGCGTGCCGCTTTTTTCATTGTGAATGCTGCCGGGCAAAAACCTGCCGGCATTGTTCACCAGTACATCAATGTTAATAGCATTCAGTAAGAGCCATTCTCCAAAGTCAACCGCCTGCGCTTCAATACTGAGGTCCCTGGCCTTTGCCTTTATCCTGCTTTGGGGAAACCGTGTACTGAGATCTTCCACGGCCTTATACAAATCCATTTCATTGCGCGAGCAGAGGTACAGGTGGTGCCCCCCGGCTGCAAAGATTTCGGCGATGGCTTTGCCAAAACCTTTGGAGGCGCCGGTGATAACTACGTTCATAGATCAGACTTTTAGTACATAAAAAAAGCGACCAGTAAAGGTACTGATCGCTTTTAATAAAGTGTGACGGCTTAAGACAAGCCATTGGTATTATCAGGTGCAGGCAGCGCTTCTTCAGGTACCAGTTCATCTTCTTTCTTTCTGCCGGAAAAAAATCTTTTAATGGCGGCAAAACCACCTGCAATGCCCAATGCCAATATTTTCCAGAACTTGAGCAGGTATACCAGTATACCTGCTTTGGCTAGTAATTTGCCTGCTACCAGGCCGCCGATGGTCCATGCAGCCACATTGTCTACGCCTGAATCAAATTCTTCGTATTTATAACCTTTGTCAAACTGTGCCATGTGCAGCACCTGCGGAATCTTATTTTTAACTTCAGGCAGTTGTGCCATGGTGGCCACAGCATTCATGCTGAGCACGCCTTTGCGACCTAAAACACGTATTTCATAATTCAGCGTGTTATCAGCAGCCTCGCCCTCATCATTGCCCCTGAATTCTTTTGCCCAGTGCAGCACTTTATTTTGCTTGTCGTAATACGGTGCGGCAGCCCATCCTACCAGGTGCATTTCATCGTACCCAAGTTTTTTTCTTTCCACGTTGGCCTCTTCGGCACTTTTTTTCAGGTCTGCCAGCAGTTCATCATACTTTATCTTGTCTGCATCATCATCTTTTACATAACCCATGGCTTCATAAGTAAGCACAAAGGCCCAGTCTGCATCAAGGTTGTTGAGATGAAAGCTATCGCTTACAATCATACCCAGTACCTTATTGTCTGGCGGGTTGCGCCAGATACGCTCCAGTATGTATTGACTTTGGATAGCATCTACAAATTTAAAACCAGTGGGAATGGTAAGATGTGCAACACCGTTATTCAGCGCCAGGGAGCCGGTTTTGTATTGAATGGTTTTTTCTGCAGAGTCCAGCGTCTTAAAAATAGCAGACACGGCTGCTATCTTTTCTTTTTGTTCATCTGAAAGCTTGTTTTTGGTGCTATCTTTATCACCAGCAAAGGAGCATATGCACGCCAGCAGCGATGCAACGCAGAATGCAATTTTTTTCATGGAGGTCTTTTTAGGGGTTGAGCAACAAGATATAAAAGAAAATCTGTTCTTACTATATGCCTGTCTATAAACATTTATTTTTTGATCTGGACCATACTTTATGGGATTTTGAAGCCAATAGCCGGCAAACACTTGCAGCAATGTATACAGAGATGAAGCTGGCAGAACGCGGCGTAGACGATTTTGAAAAATTTATTCGCAATTACCTGGTGCACAATGAAAAGTTGTGGGATCGTTACCGCAAAGGCTATATTAAAACAGAAGAACTTCGCTGGAAACGCATGTGGCTTACCCTGCTGGATTTTAAAATTGGAGATGAAAAACTGGCGAGAGCCATGGGCGCTGTATTTCTGGAAACATTGCCTACCAGAAATATTTTATTTCCACATGCAATGGAAATACTGCAATACCTGACCGATAAGAATTATGTTTTGCATTTGATCACCAATGGGTTTGAGCAAACACAGCATGCCAAGTTGAGGAACGCCGGTCTTCACCCTTTTTTTAAAGAAGTAATTACTTCTGAAGGCAGTAACAGCCTTAAGCCGCAGAAGGCCATATTTGAATATGCACTGCAAAAAACAACTGCACTGGCAGCAGAAAGCATTATGCTGGGAGATGATATTAATGTGGATATTGCCGGTGCACGTGGCGCAGGGCTAGACCAGGTATATGTTAATCATTTAAACAAACCACTGCCGGCTATTCAGCCCACCTATACCGTGGCTAACCTGCGTGAGCTGGAAAATATTTTTTAGTAAAGCCAGTTAGCAATTGCGTTACAACGTTGCAAGAACAGTTACGCCGCCCTGTACCATTTGGTTGAGCGATACTTCTACCCTGGTACCCACGGGCAATAAAACGTCTACGCGGCTACCAAACCGAATAAAACCAAGCTCATTGGTTTGCGCTACCTGCTGGCCCACCTGCAGGTAATTGATGATGCGTTTGGCCAGCGCCCCTGCAATCTGTTTTACCAGTATCTCTCCCTTGGCATGTTTTATTACAACTGAATGACGCTCATTTTCTGTAGATGATTTGGGGTTCCATGCCACCAGGTATTTGCCCTTGTGGTATTTGTTGTAAGTAACCACACCGCTAAGTGGGTTGCGGTTTACGTGCACATTGGCAGGGCTCATAAAAATGGAAATCTGCAAACGCTTTTCTTTAAAGTATTCATCATCATACATTTCCTCAATTACTACCACTTTACCGTCTGCAGGTGCTACAACCTTACTATCATCTTTGGTAAGCTGGCGTGCAGGTATCCTGAAGAAAGAAATGATAAACAACAGCAGCCCAAAGAGTGCTATAAAAATAAGCCAGCTCAGCCAGGGCAGGCTGTAACTGATAAAGTAAAACGATAACAGGTTAATGACAGCAAAAATGATAGCAGCAATGGCAATCGGTTTATAACCCTCTTTGTGTATGTACATCTGCACTTGAATTGAATCGCAAAAAT
>DATJGC010000124.1:0-7576 GCA_035495345.1 Chitinophagaceae bacterium
ACTCGTTCACCCCGTTACCATTAACGATGCAGAACAATGGATGCTTCGCCAAACAACGCCCTATGCCATCAAGGAAGCTGCCATTCTCTTTGAAAGCGGCGCACAGCGTTACCTGGATTTTATCATTGGTGTATATGCACCGCCTACCCTGCGCATTCTGCGGAGCATGCGGCGCGACCAGCTCTCCAAAGAAGAAGTGACCGCCCGGCTAGACAGGCAGATGGACGATGCAATAAAAATGAAACTCTGCGATAGCGTTATTGTTAACGATGAACAACAGGCGCTCCTGCCACAGGTAATGACACTCCACCAGCAACTGCTCACGCTGGCAGACCAACAAAAAGTTTAATACTACCCGCTTCTTATTACGCAGCAAATACGCAGGCGTTGACAACGCCAGTTACCACATTAGGGTACAGGCAGGGCGCAAGCCCTTCTTCAAAAACTACCACATTGTAGTATTGGGAACCGCATGCCGGCACCTCACCTTTGTACAGCATTCACTTTGTCTTCAGTAAACCTCTTTCTATCATTAAAAATTAACGCTATGGCTAATCAACAATGGGAGTCACTCGGCGGCATCATTACTTCAAATATTTCAAGCGTCTGCTGGTCGGCAAACCGCATTGATTCTTTTGCCCGCGGCACAGACAACGCTTTGTACCATCGATGGTGGAACGGCAACGCCTGGGGCGGCTGGGAATCACTCGGCGGCATCATCACCAGCGACCCTGTTGCGGTAAGCTGGGGGCCCAACCGGCTCGATATTTTTGCCAAAGGACAAGACAATGCCGTTTGGCACCGATGGTGGAACGGCAGCCACTGGGGCGGATGGGAATCACTCGGCGGTATCATTACCAGCAATATCAGCGCCGTGTGCTGGGGCTCTAACCGGATAGATCTTTTTGCCCGTGGCACCGACAACGCCCTCTACCATCGCTGGTGGAATGGCACCGCCTGGGGTGGATGGGAATCACTTGGCGGTATCATTACCAGTGATCCAAAAGCCGTTAGCTGGGGCAGTAACCGCCTGGATATTTTTGCCAAGGGCCAGGATGGCGCGGTATGGCACCGCTGGTGGAACGGCAGCTCCTGGGGCGGATGGGAATCGCTCGGCGGCATCATCACCAGTAATATCAGCGCTGTATCCTGGGGCGCTAACCGCATTGATCTTTTTGCCCGTGGCACCGACAATGCCCTCTACCACCGCTGGTGGAATGGCAATGCCTGGGGCGGATGGGAATCACTTGGCGGCATCATCACCAGTGACCCCGAAGCCGTATGCTGGGGCAGCAACCGCATCGATATTTTTGCGAAGGGCCAGGATGGTGCCGTATGGCATCGCTGGTGGACAGGCAGCACCTGGGGTGGCTGGGAATCACTCGGCGGTTTCATCACCAGCAATATTTCCGCTGTGTCATGGGCCAATAACCGCCTGGATCTGTTTGTGCGTGGCGGCGACCATGCCATGTACCACAAGTTCTGGAACGGCAGTCATTGGGGACCTGGTGAAACCCTCAACCTGCATATAAAAATTCTTACCCCTCCTACCCGCTTCACCATTAATGAAATGCTGGACTCTATGCGGCAGGTGTATGCCAATGCTGGCATTGCAGTAAACCTGGTATCTACTGAAACATTGAATATCGCCACTCCGGCCTTGGCGGTGCTCAATGATATAGATACCGGCAGCTGCACCGGCGGTAATCCTTCAGCAGAACAAATAGCCCTCTCTGCCTTCCGCAACAATGCCGGCAGCAGTGATGTGGTGGTGTATGTTTGTCGCTCGGTAACCTGGAACAGCGGCTCGCTGAACGGCTGCGCATCGTTCCCCGCCAACCGGCCCATGGCAGTGATTGCCTCCTATTGCTCTAGGTATACGCTGGGGCATGAGGTAGGGCATGTACTGGGCCTGAGCCATGTGAACGATAACAACCGCCTGATGACCGGCAACGGTACGGATAATATCACCAACCCGCCGCCTGACCTGGTACAGTCAGAAATAAACACCATGCTGGCAAGTACACTCACCAACTAAAAAACATCGCTATGTCACATACAAAACAAGAACTCATCAAACTGATCGACCTGGATGAACCCGATTATGAAACCATTGTTCCGCAGCTGACAAAAGACGATATACCCCTGTTGGCAGAACTGGCAGAAGATGCTAACCCCGCCATTGCTACCAAGGCTATTAGCTGCCTCGGGTTCATGAATGATGTACGTGCATTTGCCGGGGTGGAGAAAGCCGCTAAAAGCGCCAACCCGGTATACCGCATTGCCGCCTCGCATGCACTGCGTAATATGACGGCAAGACCTGCAGCCGCCACATTGCTGGAGAAATTGCTGGATGATGATGATATCGGTGTAAAGAAATTTGCACTAAAGACCGTGGAAGCATCCAGGCTTTCCGGGCTAAAGGAAAAAGTAAAACAAATGCAAACAAAAGAAGCCAATGAGCATATCCGGAGCCTGTCTAAACAGGTAATGGAAAAATTATAACCCCTCCCTACTTAAATACAGGCCGTCTCCACCAGGGACGGCCTTTTTAATGCCCATCATTTTGTTATCAGGAAACAAGACCTTCTTAGTTTGCCTTCAAAATCAAAAGGCGTGGTGGCCTTTGTAATATCAGTGATGGTGCTGGCCATTAGTTGATCACGCTGCAATTGAAACTTTGTGTAATTGGTGCTGAAATAAATAACACCGCCGGGCCGGAGTATGCGCAGGCATTGATTGATGAGCGATACATGGTCCTGCTGCACGTCCAGGAAATCTTTCATCCGTTTACTGTTGCTGAAGGTGGGCGGGTCAAGCACCACCAGGTCGAAACACTCAGGCGCCAGCGCATCCAGGTATTGCAACACATCTGCATGCACAAAAGAATATTCCTTTTTATCATTCAATGCATTCAATGCAAAATTGTCTTCTGCCCAGGCCAGGTAAGTCTTGGAAAGATCTACTGAAACAACAGAACGGGCGCCGCCGGCGGCAGCGTACACGGAAAAAGAACCGGTATAACAAAACAGGTTGAGCACGTCTTTATCCTTTGCCTGTTCACGCACCATTTGCCTGGTAATGCGGTGGTCGAGAAAGAGACCGGTATCAAGGTAATCAGAGAGATTAACCTTAAAGTTCAATCCTGCTTCCTTTACGGTAAAAAAGACCATGGCTTCGCCGGTCTTCTGGTATTGATCCTGCCGATCATTTTTGCGGCGGCGTTGTTTTAGAAAAATATGATCATCGGGTACCCGTGTAACGGTGCTGATCACCTGTAAACTTTGGGTGAGCCATTGTTCATATTCTTCTTCGCTTAACTGGTGGTGAGCACGATATTCTGAGAGGTATATATATTGTTCATACTTATCAATGATCAGCGGAAACTCAGGTAAATCACGGTCGTAAAGACGATAGCAACCAATGCTCATCCGTTTGGCTTGTTTGCCCAGGTGCCGGTACACTTTTGTAAGCCGGTTTTGAAACATCTGTATCTTTTCTTCTGGCGTCATGCGCGCTAAAAATACAACAGATGCTGTAGTTTTGAGGCTGCATGGAAAAGATACCCATACTTACTGCACATTTATTTTTACCGTTAGAAGAAAAACTGATCAGCCTGTTACGTTCATTAACCCCCAATGAATGGAACTTGCCCACCATTGCCGGTGCATGGACAGTGAAAGATGTAGCCGCGCATTTATTGGATGGTAACCTGCGCACTTTATCCATGAAAAGGGATCAGTACATAGGCGATCCGCCTTCCAGCATCAACAACAATACAGACCTGGTAGCTTACCTGAACCGGCTAAATGCAGACTGGGTGCGGGCCATGAAAAGGCTGAGCCCAACAGTGCTGGTAGACTGGATGGAAGAAACCGGTAAACAATTTACTGCACTGGTAACGGAGGGCGATCCTTTTGCGGATGCCATCTTTGCGGTAAGCTGGGCGGGTGAAAGCGTTTCTCAGCAATGGTTTCATGTGGCGAGGGAATATACAGAGCGCTGGCATCACCAGCAGCAGATTCGAGATGCGGTTGATAAGCCCGGCATACTGGAACATCATTTCTACTACCCTGTGCTGGATACCTTCATGCGCGCATTGCCGTATACCTATAGTGCTACGCAGGCAGCAGAAGGAACGGTGGTACAGGTAAGCATCCGGGGTGAAGGTGCCGGCAACTGGTTTCTCACAAAAAAAGATACCTGGGTATTAAGTAAGACCAATGACCAACCCGTGGCAGCGCATTGCAGCATTGATGGAGCTGTTGCCTGGAAACTGTTTACCAAGAGCTGGCGCCCCGCCCAGCTCCGCCAATATATCAGCATTGAAGGAGATACTGCATTGGCAGAAGTAGCGCTGGGTATGATCTCGGTGATGGCCTGAAAACTAGTTCTAGTTCAGTTTACAGTTTAAAGTTTTCAGTCTTCAGTTCTTTTGCTTCGTTCAGTTTTCAGTTTTACGTTTGAAGTTTTCAGTTCGTCCGATTGGAGCAGCGATCCCCGTCTGACCCCTGGTCTGACGGGGTAACAACCGCAGCGACTTGCCCTTGCAACAGTAAGCGGTTTAATCAACTATTGCAGTAATCCCTCTTCGCCTTAAGCCGTCAGACCAAGGGTCAGACGGTTCAGGCGCCGTGCCCACCGCCACTCAGCAAACGCCGCGTGCAACCCTCCAAACAAAAGCCTTTTTGCTTTTGACTTTTTAATTTTGACTTGCCCTCCAAGCAAAAGCCTTTTTACTTTTGACTTTTGAATTTTGAATTGAATTACTTCAACTTCGCCAGTGCTTCTTTTATCCGCACCCAGGCGCGCTCAATGTTTTCCATGCTGTTCGCAAATGAAAAACGCACGCAGTTGGGTTCGCCAAAAGCATCGCCCATAACAGAAGAAACATGGGCGGTATTTAAGAGGTACATGCAGAATTCAGCAGCATTGCTTACTTTATTGGTACCGTCTGATTTGCCATAGTAGTAACTAACATCGGGGAAAATATAAAAAGCTCCCTCAGGCTCAAAGCATTTAATGCCGGGCACCTCTTTGATAATTTCAAGAACGCGTTTTCTTCTGCGGGTAAATTCTTCGGTCATCTCATGAGATGGACGGAGATCACCGGTAAGCGCTACAATGGCGGCGCGTTGTGTAACGGCAGTAGCACCGCTGGTAAACTGCCCCTGCAGTTTTTCACAACCCTTGGCCACTTCGGTATTGGCGGCAATATATCCAAGACGCCAGCCGGTCATGGCAAAACCCTTGCTTAATCCGTTGATGATAATGATACGGTCTTTCAGATCACTAAATTGTGCAATGCTCTCATGACTACCCACAAAATTGATGTACTCATAAATTTCGTCGGATATAATATAGATGTTCGGATGTTTCCTGAAGACTTCGGCCAGTGCCGCCAGTTCCTGTTTGCTGTAGACTGCGCCGGAAGGGTTGCAGGGAGATGAAAACAAAAACATTTTCGTCTTTGGTGTAATGGTCGCTTCCAGTTCTGCGGGCGTAATCTTAAAACCATTTTCTACGGTGGTGCGTACTTCCACCACTTTACCGCGCGCAATTTTTACCAGCTCGCTGTAGGTAACCCAATACGGTGTTGGAATGATCACTTCTTCATTGTCATCTACCACGGCCAGTATTGCATTGGCCAGGCTTTGCTTGGCACCGGTAGATACTACAATGTTTTCCGGGCTGTAATCAAGGTTATTGTCGCGCTTCAATTTATCGCACACGGCCTGGCGAAGATCGAGGTAGCCGGCTACCGGGGTGTAATGGGAGTAATTGTCGTCTACTGCTTTTTTTGCCGCGTCTTTTATATGCTGGGGAGTATCAAAATCGGGTTCGCCAAGGCTCAGGTCAATAACATCGATGCCCTTAGCGCGCAACTCTCTGCCGAGTTTTGCCATTTTTAACGTTTCGGGCTCATTAAAGCGTTGCAGTACTGATGAAAGTGCCATTACTTGTAGTGTTTTTTTTTGAGGGCACAAAAGTAATGATTGAAGATGAAATGAAAAGCAATTCCGGCAATTAAGCAGAAGATGCAAAATGCCTGCTGTTTAACAGCGAGAGATGGGGTGCAAACAGGAATTGAAGCAAGACTTAGGTGCAAAAAAAAAGCCCTCCTGGGAACAGGACGGCCTCTAACGATTGCTTGCCATATGAAAAAAAGGTGAAATTATTTTTTCTTAGCCTTTGCCAGAGAGTCAGCAGCAGCAGCTTTAGCCAAAGAATCTGCAGTAGCAGCCTTAGCCATAGAATCTGCAGCGGCAACCTTTGCCAGAGAATCAGCAGTTGCAGCCTTTGCAAGAGAATCAGTGTTTTCTACTGGTGTAGTTGCAGTAGTTTCAGTTGAGTTGTTACAAGAAACTACAGCGACGCCGATGGCTAAAACTAACAGAAGCTTTTTCATTTGTTTGTGTTTTGTTTGTAAAATAATGGTTTGAGCTTTATACCCGAAACGGGAAAAGGTAACCCGGATATTTAAAAAAGTTTTTTTGGGGGCTGGTTTGGGTTACAATTAGTTAATTTGAGTATTAAATATTAATAGATCAGTGACAACTGCTTTCCAGGAAAAAGAATTATTGAAAGGACTTGCTAAAAGCGATAAAACAGCGGCTGAATCCATTTATAAAGACCATTATAGCATGGTGCAGGCCTTGATTATCAACAACAACGGTTCGGCGGATGATGCGAGGGACATTTTCCAGGAGACCATGATAGTGCTTTACGAGAAAGCCAGATCAGGCAGTTTTGAGCTCAATTGCCAGCTAAAAACTTTTATTTACGCCGTCAGCAGAAGGTTGTGGCTCAAGCGTTTGCAGCAGCTGCAGAAATTCAGCGGGCAAATAGAGCAAATGGAGGAAACAGTACCGGTGGAAGAAGATTTGGAGCAGCACGACCAGGCAGATGAACAGTTTAAAGCCATGGAAAAATCACTGCTGAACCTGGGTGAACCCTGCAAAAGCCTGATTGAAGCCTATTACCTGCAGAAAAGAAATATGACCGAAATAGCCGCCAGCTTTGGCTATACCAATGCAGACAATGCCAAGAACCAGAAGTATAAGTGCCTGATGAGATTAAAGAAACTATTCTTTGCCCAACATAAAAACAAGGATCAATGATGGAGGATAACCAATTACCGGAAACCGTAGAGCGCTACCTGCTGGGACAAATGGACCCCGAAGAACTTGCCCGTTTTGAAGCCCTGCGCCGGTCTAACCCGGAAGTAGACCAGTTTGTGGTAGAGCATAGCCTGTTTATCAGCCATTTGAACGCTTTTGGCGACCGCAAGCAATTCAAAAACACTTTACACGAGATACATACCAATTTGCTGGACAACGGCAGCATTAAAACCATGGCTCCCAAGGCGCGCGTGGTGGATATGTTCAGAAAATACCGTCGGGTATGGGCCGTAGCGGCTTCCATTGCCGGTATTATTGCCATTACCGTAAGCGGGCTGGTGGCCTATTTTACGCCCAATACCAAACCCCAGCTTGAACAGCTGAGCCGCGAAGTATCTAACCTGAAAGCACAAACGAGGATATTGACCAACGAAGTGCGTGACAGCAGTAAGATT
>DATJGC010000125.1:0-11375 GCA_035495345.1 Chitinophagaceae bacterium
TGGAAGGAGGGCAGCTGGAATGGCATGAAAAGAAATTTTGAACAACCTTATCAATGGTACTTTCGTACTTTAGAAGATTGGTGGCAGCTCTTTGCAAATGATTATACACTGCTGGCCCTGCGTGAACCGGTACATCCGGAAACAAAGAAACCGCTGTCTGTCATTTTTATTTTACAAACTAAATAAGCAACCCGTTGCTGAAGGCCCTCTTTTTATGAATGCATTTGGAAGAAATTTACGCGTACATATATTTGGTGAATCTCACGGCGCCTCTGCGGGCGTAAATATAGATGGATGCCCGGCAGGGCTTCCCCTGTCTGCAGTAGATTTTATTGAAGACATTGAGAGAAGAAAGGGCGGACTGCAAAAGGGTACCACACCGCGTAAAGAAGATGATATACCTATTTTCAAAAGCGGTCTTTTTAACGGTAAAACCACCGGCGCCCCCATTACCATTCTTTTTGAAAACAACAATATCCGCAGCGGTGATTACGAAAAGCAACGCGCCGTGCCGCGGCCAGGGCATGCAGATTTTGTGGCGCACGCAAAATTTGGCGGGTACGAAGATTATCGCGGCGGCGGGCATTTCAGCGGTCGGTTGACCGTTTGCCTGGTGGCCGTGGGTGTTATTGCAAAAAAATTGTTGGCCCATTACCAGGGAACACGCGCCCTGGTGGCCCTGCCACAGCCTGTAACTGACATTCGTGTTAACGCCAGCATACTGGAAATTGGCGGCGAAGCTGATATCGACAAAGGCCTTCAAAAAGCTATCGATCAAAAAGATTCTATTGGAGGCATTGTAGAATGCCGCGTGGTAGGCTTGCCTGTAGGTTTGGGTGAACCGTTTTATGATTCAGTAGAATCTTTGATAAGCCATGCCGTATTTGCCATACCAGCCATACGCGGTATTGAATTTGGAACCGGTTTTGCCGCGGCCCGCATGTTTGGCGCAGCCCATAATGATGCCATTGAAGACGCTACCGGCAAAACAGTCACCAATCATGCGGGTGGGGTAGTAGGCGGTATCAGCAATGGCAATGAACTGGTGTTCCGGATTGCCGTGAAGCCCACTTCGTCTACGCCCAAAGAACAGCAAACCCTTAACTGGGAAACCGGCACTATAGAAAGTTTTTCTGTAAAGGGCCGGCATGATCTCTGCATTGCGCTGCGGGTACCCGTGGTGCTGGAGGCCGTTACCGCGCATGTGCTGGCCGACCTTTTGCTGCAGCAGCAAATGATTCCACGTATCCTTTAACCACAGCCGCTAAAAATAACTATGCCTGTCATATACCATGTAACCACCGCCGCAGAATGGGAGAACGCTCAGCAAAAAGGCGCATATACCACACCGTCATTACAAGCAGAAGGCTTTATTCATTGCTCAGCAGATGATGCACAGGTAGCCGGTGTGTTGCAGCGTTATTTTGCGGGCAAGACAAATCTTTTGAAGCTGGTGATTGATACCGATAAACTAAAAAGTCGTTTTATCTATGAATGGTCGCCCTCAACGGCAGACACGTTTCCACATGTATACGGCCCCATTAACCTGGAAGCGGTTATTGACAGCATTAAAATCTGATTCTCATGCACGGCTATACTGTTAACGCATCCATCCAGATATTGCCTGTTGTGCAGGATCGTCATCCCTACCAATGGGTAGATGAAGCCATTGCCGTAATACAACAATCGGGCATACAATATGAGGTTGGCGCCTTTGCCACCACGCTTGAAGGCAGCTACGCAGAAGTGATGGAGGTAATACATTCCATTAATGAATACCTCTTCAGCAGGCATTGCCATGAATGGATTTGCAATGCACAAATACAAATCAGGAGCCAGGGGCCCATCACAGCCTACGAGAAGACCAGCAAATTTGCAAAATGATGAATTGCGGGATACCCGCCTGGCTCATTTAATCGAGATCGGCCAAAAGCGTATCGTCCCCATGCTATTGTAGAGCTACTACTTTTTCTTATCCGCGTTGCGAAACTCAGCAAAGGGAATGTCCATGGCCTCAAAATAGTTTTTATCATCTGGCCATGAATAGTGCCACCATTCACTTTCAAACATTTTAAAGCCATACTTCTCCATCACATCCTTTAAAACTTTGCGGTTTTGCAAGGCCTCAAAAGGAATGTTCATAAAACTATGGTGCGCAGTATCGCTGAAATTATCAAAACCGGTAGGCATCTGCAGTTCCTTTCCGTTGTGGGTATAAATAATAGTAAGGTCTACCGAGATACCACGGTTATGGCCACTGCCTTTTTTAGGGTCCGCCACATATTTTTCATTCAGCACCAGCTCCCAGAATTTTTCTGTTACTGAGTAAGGGCGGTAAGCATCAAAGACCTTTAGGCCCATACCCCGTTCATTGAGGTCTTTTTGCACCTGCGCCAGCGCCCTGGCCGCGGGGAGACGCAAAAATGTATAGCTGGTCTTGCCGGGGTACATATTGCGGCGCATAAAATTTTTGTCTGATGCATAGCGCAGATCATACACAATGCCCGGCACCATCGATTTTATCTCCACCATCTGCTTATTGCTGTCTGCTTTCACCGTGTTTTCATACATCGCCATTTCTTTTATTACCGGCACACCATACTTGCTCAGGGGCGGTGTTACCGCCTGCGCGTAGCCCGCTATTGTGTTGAATGCCAGGCACACAATAAAAAGAAATTGTAATTGTTTGGGTAAATTCATTGATAAAATTTGGTTTTTTCGAAATTACAGTATCTTTTTACATTTATATATATGACTAAGAATACCCCTGGCAGCCATATTCACCGTTTACCCACTGTTTTCTGGCTTCTTTTACTGCTCGGCTGTACCGCTGGCTGCAATAATACAGAACAAAAACCGCCTGAAGTAGTGGTGGTCAAAATCCCTGAAAAAATAGATGAGAAGATAAAAGAGCTTTTACCCACCACGCTTGCATATGTTAAAGAGAATAATGGCAAACTGAATGATTCGGTTACGCTTCGTTTTGCTGGCCTGGCAGATACTATTTACGGCATGTCATCTTACCAGCCCGTCTGGAGCAGCAATGAAGCCTGGACCACACTGGCAGATTCATTGTATGCTTTTATTTCCGATTGCAGGCTGTATGGCCTTTTTCCTTCAGACTATAATTATTCTTCGCTTTCTTCTATTCGCCGTGGTATGGCAGCCGATTCACTGCATAAAAAAAATGCCGCCATGTGGGCGCGCGCTGATATTATTTTTACCGATGCCTACCTGGGTATGGCGCATGACCTCAGCCTGGGGCGGCTGGCCAAAGACAGCATTACACAGCGCAATGATTCTTTGTACAATGATACCTTCTATATAAGAAATTTCCAGGCGGCCATTGCACAAAAAAATGTGCGCTCATTGCTTGAACAACTGGAGCCAAAACTGAGAGGGTATGTTGAGCTGAAATCTTCTATTCCGGCCTTCCTGGATTCTGCCAGCTTTGCCAAGACTACCTATATTGTATATCCCAATAAAGATTCAGCCTTGCTGATGCAACAGGTAGCCGCACGCCTCACAGAACTCAATTACCCCGTAAAGGAAAATGACAGCACCTCTTTAAGACAAAATATACGCAAATACCAGCAGGAGCATGCCATACCCGTAACGGGAAAGATTGGTGAAAAAACAACCAGCAGCCTCAACAACACAGACCTGCAGAAGTTTCGGCGCATTGCGGTTAACCTAGACCGTTATAAACTGATGGCAGATACGCTGCCGCACCAGTATTTATGGGTAAACCTGCCCGCTTTTTACCTGCAGTTATGGAATGATGATACGCTGGCGCTGCAATCTAAAATTGTAGTGGGTAAACCGCTTACGCGCACGCCATTGCTGACCAGCAAGATAACAGATATGGTTACCTACCCGCAATGGACCATACCCGAAAGCATCATTGCAAAAGAAGTATTGCCCGGGCTGCAAAAAGATACCAACTACCTCAGAAAGAAAGGGTACAGCCTTATCAACGACAAAGGCGATGAAGTATATGCCTCTTCCGTAAAATGGAGCAAGTACAAAAAAGGCATTCCCTACAAGGTGGTGCAGGGCAGCGGAGATGACAATGCCCTGGGCATCCTTAAATTTAATTTTGGAAATAAGTACAGCGTATACTTACATGATACCAACCAGCGTTATTATTTTGATAAAAGCTTCAGGGCGCTGAGCCATGGCTGCGTGCGCGTGCAACAGTGGAACAAGCTGGCGCATTTTCTCATCAGCAATGACAGCCTGAACGCCGCGCCGGGTGTAAATACCTTTAAGTCAGACTCACTCAAGGCCTGGCTGAGCCGCAAAGAAAAACACAGCATAGGCGTTAGGACCAAATTGCCGCTCTATATCAGGTATTTTGGTTGTGCAGGGGTAGACGGCAAGGTGAAGTTTTATGAGGATATTTATAACGAAGATAAAATGCTGATCGATCGCTATTTTGCCAATAAAGGTCTTAATTAATGAAAAACTGCGCCTTCCTGCTGGCCCTCTTGCTGATTACCTCCGGGTCCATGATGGCCACGGCGCAGCCCCGGCCGCGCGGAAAAGTATCGGCCAAAAAACAAAAAAAAACAAAGGTTCAGTACGGCACGGCCAGTTATTACGCCAATAAGTTTCAGGGACGCCCCACCGCCAGCGGCGCGCCTTATGATAAAGACAAAATGACCTGTGCGCACAATTCATTACCCTTTGGCACCTGGGTTAAAGTAACCAATATGCGCAACAAGCGCTCCGTAATAGTGCGCGTTACAGACCGCCTGCACCATAACAACCAGCGCGTGGTAGACCTTTCACGCATTGCTGCCTCCAAACTTGGCTATACAAAGCGTGGCCTGGCCAGGGTAAAGGTAGAAGTACTCCCCAATTACCATCCCGCGCCGTAACGGCTGCCCATGTATCATTAGCAGTACTTATATGTGACTGATGCTCCAGCAATTAAAATAACGTTCGTTAATAAATATTTCACGTTTTGAAACCTACCCGTTATTTTTGCCCTCATCATTAAACTATCTTGTTATGAAGAAATGGCTGTTAATTGTCCTGGTTGCTGCGGGAGTATTACAGGTCTCCCATGCACAGGATAATAATTATATTAAACGGCCTGCACTGGGCGTTAATTTCTTTTTTAATGATTTCAATGGTGCTGGCTACCTGAAGAAATACGGCCTTAACCGCACCATCCGTGATAAACAACTTGGCCAGTTCAAAAACATGGCGCCGGGTCTTGCCATCAACTATCTTAATGGTATCAGCAAACATCTTGACGTTTCCGCCGGCCTCGCCGGTTCTTTTCTTGATTACCCCATCAGCGGTAAAAGTCTCTTTGGCAATGATAACCTGCTGCTGGAAGGTGATGTAACGGTTAATGCAAAAATGCTCACCGATAAATATTGGTTTACGCCCTATATCTCTGCGGGTATCGGCGCTTCCAAATACAAGGGTTACTATGGTGCCATTGTGCCATTGGGCCTGGGCTTGCAGGTTAATTTTTATGACGAAGCATTTCTGTTCATCAATGCACAACATCGTTTTGGCATTACAGAAAATACCTCCAACCATCTTTATTACAGCATCGGCGTAGCCGGTAGCATTGGCGCAAAAAAAGAGCCGAAGGTACTACCACCCCCGCCGCCACCGGCTGTTGAACCGCCCAAAGACAGGGATGGAGACGGCGTGGTAGACAGTTTGGATACCTGCCCCGATGTGGCCGGTCTCGCAAAATTCAACGGCTGCCCGGATACAGATAACGACGGCATTGCAGATAATGATGATAAATGCCCGACCGTTGCAGGTCTTGCGCGTTACCAGGGTTGCCCCGTACCAGACCGCGATAAGGACGGCGTAAATGATGAAGAAGATAAATGTCCTGACGTGGCAGGTGTGGCACGCTACCAGGGCTGCCCGGTACCAGACCGCGATAAAGATGGCGTAAATGATGAAGAAGATAAATGTCCAGACCTTGCGGGCGATGTCGCTAATAGTGGTTGCCCCGTTATTAAACAGGAGGTAATTAAAAGAATTGAATACGCTGCAAAGAATATCTTCTTTGCTACCGGTAAGTACACACTGCTGGCTAAATCTAACAAGCCATTGAATGAAGTGGTAGCCATTCTGAATGAAAACAAAGATCTTAAACTGGATATAGACGGTTATACTGATAATACCGGTAAGCCGGATAAGAACCAGGCATTGAGCCAGAACCGTGCAGATGCGGTAAAGAAATACATGGTTGCAAAGGGCATTGATGCAGGCAGGCTGCAGTCTACCGGTCATGGCCAGGATAACCCGGTGGCAGACAATAAAAAAGCGGCCGGTCGCGCAAAGAACCGCCGCGTAGAATTACACCTGAAATACTATTAACAAAACACTGATACTTTTGAAAGCAGTTCATTCTTGTGAACTGCTTTTTTTATTGGTTTGTTTCATACATTCACCACCAGGGCCCTGCCAGGCTACAGGGGTACAAACCTGCCGGTGTGGCCGCCATCATTAACAGCAAACAGCATCATGAAAAGACTTTCCCTGCTACTGGCTATCCTGTATATTTCATTCCATGGCATCGCACAGCTGAAGTCGCCCGGGCAATTTCTCGGTTACCCGCTGGGCAGCCGGTATACCCCGCATTATAAGATTGTAAATTATGTGCAGTATGTGGCCAGCCAGTTGCCCGAGATGGTAAAGGTGGAACAATATGGTGAAACCAATGAAGGCCGTCCTTTATTGCTTGCCTATATTGCCAGCAAAGAAAACCTGGCCAACCTTGAAAACATCCGTAAAAATAATTTACGCCTTGCCAACAGTGCTGCAGATAAAATGGCTGCCCTGGAAGACGCACCGGTAATTGTTTGGCTGAGTTATAATGTGCACGGCAATGAGCCCTCTTCTTCAGAAGCGGCCATGCTTACGCTGTATGAACTGGCCAACCCCGCCAATGCAAAAACAAAAGAATGGCTCAGGAATGAAGTGATTATTATGGACCCCTGTATTAACCCTGATGGACGAGACCGTTACGTACACTGGCAAACACAGGTACAGGGGCGCCACCCCAATGCCAACCCCGTAGCGCGTGAACATATGGAGCCATGGCCCAACGGGCGTACCAATCATTACAACTTTGATCTTAACCGAGACTGGGCCTGGCAAACGCAAATAGAAACGCAGCAGCGCCTGGCAAAATACAACCAGTGGTTGCCACAGGTGCATGTAGATTTTCATGAGCAGGGTTACAATGCGCCCTATTACTTTGCGCCAGCGGCAGAGCCTTTTCATGAAGTTATTACACCCTGGCAGCGTGAATTTCAAACCATCATTGGCAGAAACAATGCTAAGTATTTTGATGCCAACGGATGGTTGTACTTTACAAAAGAACGCTTTGATCTTTTTTACCCCAGCTATGGAGATACCTATCCTACCTATAACGGTGCCATTGGTATGACCTTTGAGCAGGGCGGACATAGCCGTGGTGGGCTGGCCGTGGTAAAACAGGATGGTGATACACTTACCCTGCAAGACCGCCTGCTGCACCATTACACCACCGGCCTGTCTGCCGTTGAAATGGCTTCGGCCAATGCAGCAAAGCTGGTAAAAGAATACCATAAATACTTTAATGCAGCGGTGCACAGCCCTTCGGGCGAATTCAAAAGCTATGTCTTACTGAATGATGGCAGTGATAAATTGGATCGATTAAAAACATTGTTGAAGAGAAATGGTATTGAGTGGAGCTATGCCAATGCAGGCAGTTACACGGGCATCAGCTACAACAGCGGCAAGGCGGAAGGGTTTAAGACCGGCAGCGGAGACATCGTCATTAACAGTAACCAGCCCAGGAGCAATCTGGTGCGGGTGCTTTTTGAAAGAAGCTCAAAGATTACGGATTCTGCCACCTATGATATCACCGCCTGGTCGGTTCCGTTTGTGTATGGCCTAAAGGCCTACGCAGTAAAAGAAATGATTACCGGCAACAGCAATGCACCGGCCGTTAATGCCCCACCTGCACTGCTTCCCTTTGAAAATACTTATGCCTACGTGGTAAAGTGGAATGGCCTTAACAGCGCGGTATTTTTATCTGCCATACTCAACAAAGGCCTGCGGGTGAGATATGCAGAAGCTGCTTTTAAAGTAGGCAATAATGAGTTTGATAAAGGCGCACTCATCATTACACGCGCTGCCAACAATAGTTTTGGTCAACAACTGGAAAGCATTATCAAAGAAGCGGCTGCCAGCAGCAATGTAACGCTCGCCTCAGTACCTACCGGCTTTGTAGATAAAGGCTTTGATATTGGCTCCGGCAGGGTACGGTTTATTACAAAACCAAAGATAGCATTGCTCTCCGGCAAAGAAGTTTCTTACAGCGGCATGGGAGAATTATGGCATTTCTTTGATCAGCAGCTTAATTATCCTGTAACACTCATCAACACTGAAGACCTTTCTGCTATGCAGCCCGGCGATTTTAACGTGCTGATTATTCCTGACGGATACTACAGTCTCTTTACCCAAAAAGAAAAAAATGAACAACTGAAAGAATGGGTTAGAAAGGGCGGTAAAATTATTGCACTTGAAAATGCCGCCGTACAAATGGGCAATACCGATTGGGGTTTTAAAGTAAAAGCCGCTGATGATAGAAAAGAAAAAGAAGACAAAGAGGAAAGGAGAGATGATTACAGCCTGCTGAAAAAATATGATGATCGTGAAAAGGAAGAAATCAGCAATAATATTGCGGGTTCTATATTCAGGGTAGAAATGGACAGCACACACCCGCTGGCCTATGGCTATGGCACTACTTATTACACGCTTAAACAAGACCAGGTTATCTATGAATTTTTAAAAGATGGATGGAATGTAGGCGTCATCAAGAGGGATAATTATGTAAGCGGTTTTACGGGCAATAAGTTAAAAGAAAAGCTGAAAGATGGTACCGTGCTGGCCGCCATGGATATGGGCCGGGGCACCGTAGTGCTGATGGCCGATGACCCCATATTCAGGAGCTTCTGGGAAAACGGCAAGCTATTGCTTTGTAATGCTGTCTTTTTGGTAGGACAATAAGCAAACTTCAACAAAGAAACTGATGGCGGCTGTTAGCCTAATTTCCCGATCTTCGGTTGTTTAAAAACGATAGCTATGGCGCGGTGGTTTGTTTGGTTGCTGTTGGTTCCCTTGCTTTCCGGTGCGCAACCCTTTTCGGCCGCAGAAATGCAACAGTTGAAAGTGTACAGCACAGGGTTGTTTACCAATAAAGCGCAGGTACAGGCAGACAGCAGCGTTCAGCCTTCAACATTGCATATCCGGTTAATCTGGCAAAAAAGAAAAGATGGCTGGTGGATGCTGGCAGAGAGAAAAGACAGGGAGCAGTTGTTCCAGGTATGGCATTATTACCTGCAGGATGATACTACTTTAGTGCTGCAATTCTTTGATTTTAAAGATGCGCAAAAGGCAGCGGCGCTGGCTAAAGATCTTTCGCTGCAATCATCGCTTTATCTCTACCACCTGTCTGCCCGCCATGGTTGCGAGATCTACCTGAAAAGGCATCCCGGCGGTTACCTTGGCAGCACCAGTGGCAAAGATTGTATAGTACAGCTGCCGGGAGCAGGTTACAACAAGCGCTCGCTGCTGCTGCAAAAAGATTATTTGCAATGGCAACAGGCGGTGGTAATAAGTGGTAATGAAGACCAGTTGCCGCGTTTATCAGAAAACTTTGTATACAATAAAGAAAAGAAAATTTCCAGCCATAAATAATACGCATGAAGTCATTGGTAGCATTTTTTACCGCCTTTGTTTTTACACTTCCGATAACAGTAATGGCACAGGCGCCGCAGGTTTTATCTTCATCAGACATTTTACTGGGTTTAAAAAAACTGGAGGTACTGGGCAGTGTGCTCTATGTTGGCGCACACCCGGATGATGAGAACACCCGTTTGCTGGCCTGGCTGGCAAAAGAGAAATTGTACAGAACAGGTTATCTCTCGCTTACGCGCGGAGATGGTGGACAAAACCTGATTGGCAACGAACAGGGTGTTGATCTTGGCCTCATACGCACGCAGGAATTGCTGGCTGCCCGCAGGATTGATGGTGCAGAACAATTTTTCTCACGCGCATATGATTTCGGTTTTTCTAAAAGCACTGAAGAGGCTTTGCAAAAATGGGACAAGGAAAAGATCCTCAGTGATGTGGTATGGGTGATCCGCAAATTTCAGCCCGATGTAATTATAACGCGTTTTCCGCAGGATAGTCGCGCCGGTCATGGCCACCATTCTGCTTCCGCTGTACTGGCGGTGGAAGCGTTTACCGCCGCCGCAGATGCCAGTCGCTTCCCGGAACAACTGGCCATTGTAAAACCATGGCAGGCGAAGCGGATTTTATGGAACACATTCAATTTTGGCAATACCAATACTACCAGCAGTGACCAGTTTACGGTAGATGCGGGCGCGTTTAACCCCATACTGGGCAAGGGGTATGGTGAAATAGCCGCCGAAAGCAGGAGCCAGCACAAAAGCCAGGGCTTTGGTGTGGCAAGGCAACGCGGTGCAGCGCTGGAATATTTTTCTGTATGGAAAGGATCTGCACCACGGCAGGCACTCATGGATGATGTAAACACCAGCTGGCAGCGTATCAACGGCGCAGCAGCCATTCAGCATACCCTTGACACCATTATTGCATCTTATACATTGTTCTACCCCGGTAAGTCGGTAAAAGGTCTTATAAAACTATACCATCTTATCAATGCACTGGAAGATGGTTACTGGAAAACCCAGAAACTGCGTGAAGTGCAGCAGTTGATTGAAGCCTGCAGCGGCCTGTTTGCAGACGTTACCTGCACGGAAGCACAGCTGGTGCAAACAGATTCTGTACGGGTTTCATTTTTCATCAACAACCGCAACGGAAACAGTGTGCAACTCAAAACTATACGTGTAGGCAATACGGTTATTAAAGCAGATACCTCACTTGCCAGTAACCAGAACATGGTTTTCAATCGCTCCATGTATATACCTGCAGACGCGCCGGTATCTCAGCCTTACTGGTTGCAAAATGAGATGAAGGAAGGGCATTTTGAAATTAATGATCAGCAACTGATCGGCGATGCAGAAAGTGCGCCCGCATTTACTGCGCAGTTTTTATGCAATATTGAAGGAGAAGATTTTACTATCTCGCGTGCGGTAAAACAAAAGTATACAGACCCGGTAAAAGGAGAACTGTACCAGCCGCTGGTGATAGTGCCGCCTGCGGTAGTAACACCTGCCAAGAACCTCCTGCTTTCTGCCAACACTGCTCCCCAGCATCTGCGCGTAACCATACACGCTATGAAAGACATTGTGCAACCGGCAGTAAAGGTTACTGCTCCAAAAGGCTGGGAGGCTATTACTCCCAATAGCGGTAAGATG
>DATJGC010000126.1:0-5055 GCA_035495345.1 Chitinophagaceae bacterium
GTCTCCATCTTTTCCGCAGGCAACACGTCTGACGGCACCTTGTTGCTGCCGCAAGCCAGCAGTAATAGCATCACGCATACACTTAGTAACCATGCCCTCATCTGAGTTCCTGTTTATAATTATTGGCGTTGGAGATATCCAGCTTTGCTAAGATCTCGGCAGCCCTGCTTTTCTCATCCGGGGCTGTCTTTTTAAAGATGCCAATCAGTTCACGCGCGCGGCCGCCAAAAAAGAACTGCACGCCCATTGTATTGGGGTTGTCTGTATTGATATTATTAAGGAAGTTTAGGGTATTCATGATGGCCGTGCGCGCTTCGGTCTCGTTATCATACATATTATCCAGCCCCAGCCTGAAGTAACTGTAAATGGCATCGTGCAATAATGCATACTTACTGTTGGTCAGGTTATCTGCCAGCCAGTAGCGGTTCCGCTGTCCGTCGAAGTTTCGCCAGCCGGTAATATCCCTGCTGTCTGGCGCATTGCTTACAATGTTCTGCGCTTTTTGAAAATATGGATCGCCTCCTTTAAGGGCAAAGGAATCAAAATTCATCCCGAGTATGATATTTACATAGTAAGCCAGCGTGGCAGTTAAATTAGACACCAACGGGTCTGAACCCGCTACCCTGTTCTCATTAAACTCTACGGGCTGAAATTCTACGTATTTAAAAGTTACCGCGTCATCAATAAAATTGACCAGCGGGCTGTCGTAAGTAGAATTGAACACAGGACGTGCAGCCTGTACGGTGAGGGAAGCTTTGTAAACATTATCTGCCGTGGATTCTGCAATGGTGAGCAAAAAATTGCAGACTATTTTTTCATTTGGCTGAAAAGTCTCCGCCGTCCAGCGCCGGTTGTTCAAAAAATTAGTGAGTGCATTCTGCAGGGTCTGAAATACTTTTTTATCTACCTGTGAGCCCACTTTGGCGGCGTTTACACTGAGTCTTGCCTGCAGTTCCTGTGCCTGGCCATTCAGTGCCAGCAGCAACAACGCTGAAAAAATGAATCGATACTTTTTACGCATACAACATTTTTACTACCCTGTCAACGATATCTTTTGCAACTTGTTGCTTGGTTTTCTGCTCGTACACCAGTTCATGGCCGCCTTTTTCAAAGATGGTGATCTTATTGGTATCATGCCCAAAGCCTGCGCCGGCATCGTTCAAAGAATTCAATACAATCATGTCTGCATTCTTTGCGCTGAGTTTGCCCAGGGCATATTCACGCTCATTGGCATTTTCAAGCGCAAAGCCTACCAATACCTGGCCATTCTTCTTACGGCTGCCGAGTGCTTTCAGGATATCGGTGGTTTTAACTAATTCAAGCATCATCTGCCCGTCTGACTTTTTTATCTTCTCCGTTGCAATGCTGGCCGGCCGGTAATCGGCCACCGCAGCGCTCATGATAGCGGCCTGTGCATGGTCAAACAGGCGAATACAGTGCTGGTACATTTCTTCGGCCGTCTCTACTTTATGCAATTTTATATTTTGGTGTTGCGGCCTGAGCGCTGAAGGACCCAGCACCAGCTCTACTTTGGCGCCCCTGGCAGCAAGTTCTTCTGCAATGGCCACCCCCATTTTGCCCGATGAATGATTGCCAATAAAACGCACCGGGTCTAATGGTTCATGGGTGGGACCGGCAGATACTAATACCGTCTTTCCTTCCAGTTCAGCCGGCAAAAAAAAACGCCGTTGTATAAAATCCATGATGGCGGCGGGTTCTGCCATCCTGCCTTCGCCATACAGTCCGCTGGCCAGTTCTCCTTTCTCTACGGGTATTACTGTTACACCATGAGATTGGATGCTGGCAATATTAGCGCGCGTAGCCGGATGCTTCCACATGTCTTCATCCATGGCAGGCGCTACTGCCACCGGGCAGGTGGCGGAAAGATAGGTAGCCAGCAATAGGTTATCACAGAGGCCCTGGGCCATTTTTGCGAGGGTATTACAGCTTAACGGGGCTATCAGGAAGAGATCAGCCCAACGCCCCAGCATTACATGGTTAGACCATTCGTCTGCATGAAACAGGTCAGTGGCCACCGGGTTCTTGGAAAGCGTGGACAAAGTGAGCGGAGACACAAAATCACGTGCGGCGGGGGTAATTACCAACTTTACTTCGGCACCTGCTTTTACCAGTTCACGTACCAGCAGGATGCTTTTGTAGGCAGCAATACTGCCTGTTACGCCAATCAATATTTTCTTGTCGTGAAACATACTTAAAATTAGGGCATTTCCAATGCCAGGCAAACAATGCACTGCCAGAAAAACAAAAAAGCGACAGTGCATAAATGCATGTCGCCCCTGGTTATGTTTGGGAGAAATTTTTAGCTGAAGAGATTGTCTTCATTTCTCCTGTGATAGATCTTGTCTTCCATAAATTCCTGGGTAGCCAGCAACGCGGGGTTGGGCATGCGCTCATAGGCTTTTGAAATTTCAATCTGCTCCTTGTTCTCGTGAATTTCTTCCAGGCTGTCTGTATGACTGGCAAATTCTTCCAGCTTATTGTGCAGTTCTTCTTTCAGCGTAATGTTTATCTGGTTAGCCCTTTTTGCAACAATGGCAATAGACTCATACAGGTTACCTGTTTTTGCCTTTATATCTGTAAGATTTTTAGTTTCCACTACATTGGTAGTGCTAGAACTAAGCTGCCTTCTTAATCTGCTCATTTTTCAGGTTTTTAATATTAGTTTGTGAGGAGGAGAAATACCGTTCTGCCTCTTTCAATAATTTGCTGTCGGGGAACCTGTCTAAAAAATCATGGTATTCGGTTACCACCTGCTCAAAACGTTCTTCTTTTTTCTCTTCAATACTCAAAGAAGCATATTCAAAATAAGAACGGATAATCTGTAACTTATATTGGTCGCTCTTGTCAGAATCCGGAAAGTTGTTCATCAGGTTAGCATAGGCAATGGCTGCTGCTTTGTACTGCCCCAGGTTAAAATACAGTTCTGCACTCTTCAATTCCTTCAATTCCATCTTAATGCGGCATTTGTCGATGATATCAGATGCCTCCTTGTTTCTTGCAGAACCCGGGTGGGTATTGATAAAGGTCTGCATAAAACCCATGGTCTTGGTGGTATTGGTCTGGTCCAGCTCTACTTTGGGCGATTGTTTATAGTAAGTATACGCCCGCATATAATCCATCTCTTCTGAATGCTTACTGTTGGGGAATACTTCCACAAAAGATTTGAAGAGGTTTTCCGCGCTCAGGTAGTCACTCAGGTAATACGTGCAAAAAGCGTACTTATAATAGAGTTCTTCAAAACGGTCGGTGCCTTTATAAATAGGGAAGAGTTCTTCATACAGCTGCTGGGCAAAATTGTACTTCTTTTTCTCGTAGTACTGATCAGCCATTTTAAGCTTGTACTCGTAGTCTTTGCTCTTCTGTACTTTGCTGAACCCAGAGCATCCTGCAAAAGTGAAACTAATCAATATCAGCGCTGCTATAATCCGCATAAAGGTGGGCAAAGTTAATTGTTTTGGGCAAAAATGAAAGGAAAATATCAGCCCTCCAAATGGCTGTCGTTAAGGATAATATAAAAACCCTCCCGTAGGGGGAGGGCTTTTACTAGTTATTGAGCAAAAAATGTATTATTTCTTCTTTCTCAGGTTCGGGTGAGGAGCAGGTACTGTGTTAGGACCTTCTTCATTGGTACCATCTTTCAGGTCAATGGTATTGCTGTCACCTTCGCCCAGGCCGAATTTAAAGATAAAGCGGTCTTCGCTGATACCTTCTTTTTCAACCAGGTACTTGATAACGGCATTTACCCTATCCCAGCTAAGCTGTTGTGCGGCTTTGCTGCTTTCTCCATAACCGCTTACTGCTACTTTGCAATTAGCATTGTTACGCATTTTTTCTGCAACACCGGCCAGAACAGCCTGTGCATCTTTGCTAAGCGTTACAGAACGGCCTGTGAATGATACGCTGGGCAGGTCACCGATACCGCAACCGCGTTTCATCATATAACCACTGTCGAGCTTGGCTTGTAATTCAGCGCAGCACGCAGGAGGAGGACATTTACCAACACCATCAGCATCTACTGGCTGGCACTGTGTAGGGGTAATCAATTCCTTGTCTTTAATATCAGGAACACCATCACCATCGGTATCCTTGCTAACACCATGAGAATCAACAGGTGCGCCTGAAGGAGTGTTTGGCTCATGGTCAAACTGGTCAGTTACGCCATCACCATCCGCATCATCCAACACTGGTTTTGGAAGCTTCATGTGACGGGGGGCATTGATTTCGTTGTAAGCATAATCCAAAGGATTTGCCCACCATAACGGCTCAACAGATTTCTTACCGAGGTTATAGTTTATACCAATAGATACAAAGTTGTAAGAGTCAAAATCCCTTGTTTGTGCAGGCACATTGGTACCTGGGTTAACGGCTGTACCAGAGTAGGTGTTCTCCTGCCATTGCTGTCCGTCTAACAGGTCAGACTTGATAGAAGTAAACCTTTCTTCAATGGCCAGGTTAAATTTGTTAGACAGCTTGAAGGCCATACCAACACCAATCTGGAAAGAGGGTTTGAAAGATTTGCCAAACAGTTTAGGCTGTAATGGGTCAACCTCTGCTTTTGTTTCGTAAGATTTGTCCATACCTGCTTTCAGTATCTTCTTAACGTCTTTGCGGTTAGAATAGGTTCCTGAAGCTGTACCGTTAAACAGTGTAGTGTATAATGCGGCGCCGTTGCGGGCATTTACATAAGTATCAAAAATAGAACCGCCGATACCACCGAATGCATATACGTTAAAGCCAGTCTTTGCTTTGTGGAAGCGAACGTTATTCAACGTTACAACACCCTGTAAGCTAAGGTCCTGGATAGTAGTTTTGTAGTTGTAGAACACCTTATCGCCAGCGGTGAAATTGTAACCAGCCCAGGCGGGGTTACGGGTATAACCCTGGGAAGCGCTGAAATTCAGGCCTCTTGCACGGTTCCAGGTATATTCAAGGCGCATAGAGAACACATAGCCAAGGGCTTTGCGGACATGAAGTCCAAAACCACCTGTTGGAAAGATGGAACGAACATCACCCGCTACGCTTGAAACTCCACCC
>DATJGC010000127.1:0-5346 GCA_035495345.1 Chitinophagaceae bacterium
TAATCAAATCTACTTTTGTTGTAGCCGAAAAGAGCACCGGTGTAAGAACTGGTAGGGTCAGTTTAATTTAATCCTGTCTCTTTTTAAACGAAGTCTTCGAATGAATGCCTGTTGAATTTTGTTGAGCAGGTAGCAAAGTCTAAACGACAAAATAAAAGCGAGGCTGTTGGCCCCGCTTTTCAAAATAGTAAGTACTGGCAGTAATCAAGATTTTATAAACTCCAGTATGTCTTTGTTAATGGTTGCATGTTCCGTGGTAGGCATGCCATGCGGGAAACCCGGGTAGGTGATAAGTTTTCCGTTCTTCAACAGCTTTGCTGATTTTATTGCTGAATTGTTGATCGGTACAATCTGGTCATCTTCTCCGTGGAGCAGCAGAACAGGAAGATCAACGGCTTTCAAATCTTCGCTTAGGTCGGTTTCTGAAAATGCTTTGATGCCGTCATAGTGTGCCACAATGCCGCCCATCATTCCCTGTCTCCACCAGTTTCGCTGCACGCCGTCTTTCACCTGTGCACCTTCCCTGTTGTAACCATAAAAGGGGAAGGTTAAATCATAGTAAAACTGCTGCCTGTTGTTCATGGTTTGCTCCCTAATATTATCAAAAACGGACAAAGGCACACCATCAGGGTTTTTGTCACTTTGCACCATCACGGGCGGAATAGCGCTTATCAACACCGCCTTTTTAGCCCTGCCCTTTGCATATTTGTTTACATATCGAATTACTTCTCCGCCACCTGTAGAATGGCCGATGTGTACCACGTCCTTAAGATCTAAGAATGCTACCAGTTCTGCGGCGTCTGCAGCATATTGGTCAATGGTATGGTTGTAGATGTCCTGGCTGGATCGTCCATGCCCTCTTCTGTCGTGGGCAACTACCCTGTAACCCTTCTGCAGAAAGAAAATGACCTGCGCATCCCAATCATCTGAGGATAACGGCCATCCATGATGAAACATTAATACGGGGCCTTTACCCTGGTCTTTGTAAAAAAGTTCTGTTCCGTCTTTTAGTTTTAGTGTACTCATAGTTGTAGTCTTAAGTGGGTGAATAATAGATTATGTTCTTGGGTCGTTTGTTTTTGTTTATTGAATATGGTGGCCAAGCTTAGCTGCAGCTAAGGCGGGGCATTAAAAAAACGTCAATTCATTTCATAATGGCAGTAAACAATGCAGGGTCCATTGTATGAACCAACGCGGGCCGATTTTCCAGCGAGGCTGGTGGCGCAGTTCCATGTAGGCAAGCTTTTCTATTGTACCCCGGGGTGATTGGGGTAAACAAATTTACCAGATTGCCGTCAGCCCACGAAATAAAAGCGATTGGTTGCCGCAGGGAATAATTTACGTGTCTGTACTAAGGATAACTAAGCTGGTCCGCCAGCCTTTGTAATCTTGCCCAACTTTATCAATTTGGCTACGCAATGCCCAATTCCATTATTGCGCGCTGCCAACAGCTCGTGAACTTTGGCTCAGTAAATAAGGTGTATCATAGTAAATATTTAGCGTGGGACAGCACAGGAAATACGGTCGGTGGTTCTCATTATTATACCCAATAGGGTATAAATTATTTATGAGTGTTCATTTCTATACCTGAACGGGTATAAATATTCGATATTAGGTAAAGGTATTTAGTTGGGAGGAGAACAAGAATGTGGACCGGCTTGTGATGACCGAAGTGTATAATAGAAAACTAAAAGCCACACTGCTTCAAATTGTGTAGTGCGTCTCGGGTAGCGCCAAGCGTTGAAACCCTGAACTATTTGCGTTAAGATTTGCGGGAATTTACAGCCATTGTTGGGTACTATCGGGTAAAACCGACCAGTAAAAAGTACGAGGTTTCAGAAGTTTATGATCAAGCCGGGGGTATTCAGATTTACTTTTTTACTGTAGTTAAGTTTGTAAGCGTTGAATGACTTCTATCATTAACCCCGTTTTGATGGGGCTACGCCATACATTTTTTTGTAGGCATAAGAAAAGTGAGACAGGTTTTCAAAACCCAGGTCAAAATAAACATCAGAAACCTTCTGACCTTTTTCTTCAATAAGATAATGTGCTGCCTGCAATCGTTTTTGCTGAAGCCAACGACCGGGAGTGGTGCCAAAGGTTTTTTCAAAATCTCGCTTAAACGTTGCAAGACTTCTTCCGGTTAAATAGGCAAACCTTTCTAAATGAACATTAAAATGATAGTTCTTGTTCATGAAGGCCTCCAGGTCTATTTTGTGTGGATCCGCAAAATCAAAGAGTATGTTTTTCAGGTCGGGATTGGCTTGCAACAGGAGAAAGAGGCCTTCTTTTATTTTTATTTCTATGAATTGTCGGCTATTTAAACTGTCCAACATTTCATATTCCAGCAGCGAATGAAGATAGGTTTGCATTGCCCTGGTCATTTGTAATTCCACCACCGGTGATCCGTAGGTTTTTTCGGAAGCTGATAAATTATATTCAACACTATAGTCTTTTAAAACGTCCTGGTGGAGGTAGATCGAAAGTGACTTGTATTCACCATTTTCTGGTGGCTGCTTTAAAAACTTTATCAGTTGGTTTCGTTTCACCAATCGAAGCGACCCTTCACCAGGTGCATAAGTTTTACTGCCATCATTGAGAATAAGTGAACCGGCTACTTGAAACTGTACCGTATGTTCCGGTACAAAATGTTCCCCGTCTCTGCTCTTTTGGTGATAGCAGGAATAAACAATTGCAGAAGATGCTGACTCGTTGTTCCTCGTATCCATTTTATGTAAATCTATTAATCGCTTTGTAATTTCACCGAAAGCATGGGCTTCATTCAATGCATTGAAGGAATGGTTCGTCGTAACTTCTTTTTCACCTAGGCAATAATTGTTTTTGCTTCTAAAAATTCTTCCAGTCCCAACACGCCGTTTTCACGCCCCAGCCCTGAGTTCTTGTACCCACCAAAAGGTGCCAGGGGGTCGTGCTTCAATGTGTTGATGAGCACTCGTCCTGCTTTTAATTGGGAAGCGATGTTCCGTGCCGTTTTCATATCCGACGAACTGATATAAGCCATTAAGCCGTACGGAGAGTCGTTGGCAATTTCGATGGCTTCTTCCTCGTCTGTATACGGAATAACCGCAAGTACAGGTCCAAAGATCTCGTCTTGTGAAATCTTCATTTTATTTGTGGCGCCCATAAAAATGGTGGGTTTAACATAGTAACCTTCTTCCAGTCCGTCAGTATGACCCAAACCGCCATAAATTAATTCAGCTCCTTCTTCAATGCCGGCAGCAATATACTGTTGTATGCGCTCGTACTGCTTAGCACTGGCTAAGGGCCCCATGTTGACAGTTTCGTCAAATGGATTACCCACGATAAACTTTTCTGCGGCTTTGAGCAATCGATTTTTTACCTCATCTGCTTTAGCAGCCGGTATCAGCAAACGGGAACCGGCAATGCAGGCTTGCCCATTGTTCATAAAGCTTGCCTGAAGTGCCATGGGTACGGCTGTCTCCAAATCGGCGTCCGGTAAAATAATGTTCGCTGATTTGCCTCCTAGTTCCAGCGTCACCCGTTTCATCGTATCAAGTGCTTGTTTGGCTAAAATCTTTCCGATGGCCGTGGAGCCAGTGAAAGAGATTTTGGTCACTTCAGGACTTTCCATGATAGCCTTAGCAATAACATCACCTCTTCCATTTACCATGTTTACCACGCCTGCAGGAATGCCGGCCTCATTGATACAATCCATTATTATTTGCCCCTGCCAACTACCAAATTCGCTGGGCTTCAGAACGATTGTACATCCCGCAGACAAAGCAGCAGCAACTTTTACGGCAATAGAGCCTGCCACAGAGTTCCAGGGTGTAAACAGGGCTGAAACGCCAATGGGTTCCATTAGAACCGTTGACTCATTTACCATCTTCTCAAAGGGATAAGCCTCCATGATGCTAACCTGGTTGGTAAACGTACTCGCCGCAATCAAATTAGACCATTTGGCCCTTTCTTTTGTGGCACCATATTCCAAAATTGTAGCTTCAATCAGATCGTCCAGCCTTCGGGTTATCTCTTCTCCAATACGTTTTAAAAAAACAGCTCTTTCTGCAATGGTGCTTTGCCCATAGGTTTTCAAGGCAAGAGAAGCAGCCTCTATTGCTGATTGGGTATCCTCCTCGTTGGCGTAGGTAATTGTTCCGATCGTTTTGCCATTCAATGGACTGATGATATTCACCGTTTCATTCCCGTTAGGTGCTTCAAATTGCCCGTTGATATATTTACTTTTAATCTGTCTCATAATTATACAAAGGAAAGCGTAATTTATCCGGGACGTTTTGCTGTAAAGCGCAATGTTGTTTGTTGAAAAGCTCAATAAGGGTGCAGACGATCTTTTATGTCTACCGGGCGTTTCCGGGATAAAAATTTACACTTCCAAATACCTCGTTAATTTACTGTGGGTGAAATAACAAAAAGGAGGATTTTCTTATATTTGCAGCCACAACTCCATTCAACTCAAAATGTAAAATATAATTTCTTTACGTTCAGACATGAGTGCGCGCCGCAACGCGGTTCGCTGTATCATTTCATCTTAAACGAAAGAAATTATGTTGCGTTTACAAGACGTTTCTTATACACACCCCAACAAAGATGTATTGTTTTGCGCCATCAACCTTGTGGTAAACAACCATGAGAAAATAGCGTTAATCGGCAATAACGGAACTGGAAAATCAACGCTGCTGCGGATAATTGCAGAAGAATTACAGCCTTCTGCCGGACAGTTGATTATAGACAGCAAGCCGTATTATGTACCGCAAAATTTTGGTCAGTTTGACCATCTTACGGTAGCGCAGGCTTTGCGGATTGAAGAGAAATTAAGCGCGTTGAAAGAAATTCTGAATGGAAATCCTAATGAGCACAATTTCAATACCCTTAACGAAGATTGGACTATTGAAGAGCGTTGTAACGAAGCGTTGGCCTATTGGCAACTGGATCGCGTAGACCTGACGCAAACATTGGGAACGTTAAGCGGCGGACAAAAAGCAAAAGTTTTTCTTGCGGGCATCTCTATTCATCAAGCGGAAGTTATTTTGCTGGATGAACCCGGCAATCATTTGGATCTTTCAGGCAGACGCAATTTGTACCGTTTTGTTGAATCCTCAAAAAGCACCATGGTGATTGTGAGTCACGATAGGAAGCTTTTAAACCTTCTGGAAACGGTTTGTGAATTAGACAAACACGGGCTCCACAGGTATGGCGGAAACCACGGGTTTTATACTGAGCAAAAGCACATTGAAAGGAATGCATTGAACGATGATATTCAAAGCAAAGAAAAAGCGCTTAGGAAAGCAAAGGAAAAAGAGCGGGAAACAGTGGAGCGGGAACAGAAGTTGGACAGTCGTGGAA